>JAJRYB010000094.1 GCA_024275995.1 Planctomycetota bacterium
ACGGAAATTGTCAATTTTCATAGGCGCAGAAAAACGGGCGACCTGACCGCATCAGGCCGCCCGTGATAATCTGTCATTACCTTTTCGTGGCTATTGTGATGTCCTGGGCGCCGATCCCACCATCGCCAGGAAGCGGTTCGTGTTGAGAACCGGGATGTTCATGCTCGTGGCGAGGGCCTCGATTCTCCTGTATCGGTCGTACGTCTTGAGCTGCTCGCGGTAGACCTTCCAGACCGGCTGGGGGGCTTCTTCCCTGGGTTTCCTGGGTCTGGCCGGTTCCTCGCCCAGCACGAGGTAGTCCGTCTGCACGTCCAGTGCGTCCATGATCTTCCCGCCGAATCGACGGATGAGGACCTTGACCTCCTCGGCGCCGGCGGCGGTCGGTACGCCCATTCCATACAGGTCGAAGTTGCCTTCCACCACGAAGCTGTTGGTGCGTTTCCTGCTGAACGCCAGGTTTGATATCAGGTCGCCCGCCACTACCGGGTTGGTCGCCTCCTGATCGAGAATCTTGCACTCGGCGGTGTTGGGGCTTACGCGGCGCACGATCAGGTTGGCCTTTCCCTTTCCGTCCTTCGGAATACCCGAAGGTCCGTAAACGGTGAACGGCAGGCCTTCGATGACTTTGTCGTTCTTGCCGATACTGATGTAGCACAGGCCCTGGTTTTCGAGCACACGGATAACTTTTCCGTCGGGCGTGGCGACCACTTCATTCCCGTCCTTGCCCTGTTTCCTGGCCAGCTCCCTGCGGAGCTTTTCGATAATGCTGTCCTTTGCGATAGTGTCCCGCTTCAAGTCTTCGATCTTCTGGACCAGTTGGGCTATTTGTTTTTCCCGTTCTTCCTGCGCCTTCCTGAACGCATCGCGGGCACTGTCCATAGCCGCAGCATGCGCCTTCTCACGATCCTTGAACTTCCCGTCCAGGTCAGCGATCTTCTTGTCCATCGCCTGGATCGTCGTCTTGTGCTCGTCGATCAGGTCGCTGATCCGCTTGTCCCTGTTGGCCAGGGCGGTGTTCCTGGACGCAACTTCACCCGTCAAAGCCTTGATCTGCGCCTTGAGGTCGCTCCGCTCGGCGAGAAGAGCTTCCACCTGTCGGGCGAGTCCAACCCGGCTGCCCTTTACCTTGTCCAGTGCGGCGGCGCTCATCTTCACGGCGCTGTCGTAGGTCGTTTTTTCGCCGGTGATTTCCTGCACGAGCTTCTGAATCCGGTTCCGCTGGAAGCCGACGACTGTGGCGCTCTGGCTGCGTCCGGCGCCTTGACCCTTGCGGGCCTGTTCCAGGAGTTTCAGGAAGCCGCCGTCTTTGCGGTCGATGTTGCTCACGAGAAGATCGCGATCTTCCTGCGCCTCGGCGAACATTTTCTTCGACTTGTCGCTCTCCATGTAGAACAGAACCGCCAGCGTAGTGGCGATGAGGAAGAGGAATACGAAGACAATCAGAAGATAGGGCGGGCCGCTACGTCGCTGTACCACGCGTGCCATGCGTTAACTCCTACAATAACGGAATCTCTGGGTGGAACAACTATCACGTTCGTGCGCAAGGATGACGGAATAATAATAGTCAGGTTACACTGCGCCCGTCTTCTACGATCCTTAGCAGTATCTCCCAGATGGCGGCGCGGCGTCAATATATTTTTCGGCTCGATCAGTCTCCAAGCTTTTGCCTAAGAAGCCGCTGGACTTCCTCCGGTTTGGCGGCGCCGCGAGATTTCTGCATGACCTGTCCGGTCAGGAACCCGAATGCCCTGGCCTGTTTCTTACCACCGGCCTTAACATCCTGAACCGCCCGGGGGTTGGCGGCGACGGCCTCGTCCACCCACGCGACGATCTGTCCGGTGTCCGTAACGGCGAGCAGGCAATGCGCCTCGGCGATGGCGCGCGGCGAATCGTCCGAGTCAGTTAGTTCGTCAAAAACCTTCGCCGCGGCGGTGGCGTTGATCTGACCGTCGTCGAGCATCTTCGCCAGTTCCGCGAGTTGCCCAGCCGTCACGCCGATTTCGGCGATGGCGCATCGACGCTCGTTGGCGATGGCCGAGCCCCGGCCCAGAAGAAGGTTCGCGCACCTCCGGGCCTTTGCGCCCGCGGCGACGGCGGCGTCGAGCATCTCCCCGGTCGGGCAGTCCAGGGTGAGGGCGTCGGCTTCCTTGAACGAAAGGGCGTAATCCTTCATGTATCGCGCCCTGCGCGCCAGCGGCAGTTCTCCGATCTGAGAGGATATGCCGTCCCGCCACTCCTGGCTTACGGTGACGGCGGCAAGGTCCGGTTCGGGGAAGTAACGGTAATCGTGCGCCTCTTCCTTCTCACGCTGAAAGACGGTCCTGCCGAGGTCGTCGTCGTATCCGCGGTTCTGCTTGCCGAGCTTGTCTATCGAATACCCATCCGGGTCTGCCCGCCACTGTGAATACTGCCGCTCGATCTCGTAGGCGACGGTCCGTTCCAGTGCGCGGAAGCTGTTGAGGTTCTTCACCTCGACGATGGGCGTCTTGCAGGTTCGCGAGGACGAACTTATATGCAGGTTGATGTTCGGCTCGAAACGCATGTGCCCCATCTGCATGTTCGCCTCGCTTACGCCCAGCCAGCGGACCAGGCGGTGCATCGATCGCGCGTAGCCCATTACCTCCTCGACGCTGTGCATGTCAGGTTCGGAGACGATCTCCAGCAGCGGAACGCCCGCGCGGTTCAGGTCCACAGCCGTGTGAGACGGGTTGTCGTGTACGTTCTTTCCGGCGTCTTCTTCCAGGTGCGCGCGAAGAACGCGGATTTTTTTCGTCGAACCGTCTTTAAGGGGGATATCCAGGAAACCGTGTTCGCATAGAGGCAGGTCATACTGGCTGATCTGGTAGTTCTTGGGCAGGTCCGGATAGTAATAGCTTTTGCGATCCCACTTGGTGAACTCCGCAACGGTGCAGTTCAGCGCCAGGCCCACTTTCATGGCGTATTCGACCGCCTTGCGGTTCATCACCGGAAGAGAGCCGGGCATTCCGATACACAGAGGGCAGACGTTCGTGTTGGGCTGGTCGCCGAAGCGGTTCCGGCAGCGGCAGAACATCTTCGTCTCCGTCGCCAGCTCGACGTGAATCTCCAGGCCGATTACGGGTAAAACACTGTCTTTCGTATCGATCATAATAATTTCCATGGATCCGGTCGCGGATCACCTGAAAGTATAGCAGGGGACATGGGTCTCTGTCTTTAACGTCTTGGGCTGCACAAATCGGGCAACCGTACGCTTTCCACCGGTTACAGGCCGTGGTGGGGAAAAACGTTCGCCTGGACCTTTTCGATCGTCTCGTGGAGGTCTGCGTTTACCCGGGCGCGCAGATTCGCCTGCGGTGCGGCAGGAATGTCTCGCAGGCGGTCCAGGGTGGAATCTTCGCGATGGTTGGACATTACCCCCCAGGCCAGCGCCCATGAGCGAACGGTGTTCTCTACGTGGTATCCGCCACCACCGACCGCGAGGATGGGCTTTGCGAACGCCATCACGCTGCGGATAACGTGTTCGTGCGTGTTGTTCGTAAGCTCCAGTTGCGTCAGCGGGTCGCCCGCCAGCGCGTCCATTCCAAGCTCCATCGCGATTACGTCCGGGTCGAACTTTCCGATCAACGGAAGCGATATGGCATCGAACGCCTTGATGTACGCCTGGTCATACGTGCCCATCGGCAGGGGGACGTTCACGGTGTAGCCGACGCCCTCGCCGATACCTATCTCGTCCTCGAAACCCGTTCCGGGAAACAGCGTTCGCCCGTCCTGGTGAAACGAAATCGTCATAACGTCCTTTCGATCGTAGAACGCCTCCTGCACGCCGTCGCCGTGATGGGCGTCCACGTCGAGATACAGCACCCGCTTGCCCGCCCGCGCAAGGTGCATACACGCGACGGCTACGTCGTTGATGTAGCAGAACCCCGCAGCCTCGGAGCGATGTGCGTGGTGGTATCCGCCGGATGGATTGAAGGCGACGGAAGCTTCGCCGGCGAGGATGAGTTCGGCTGCCTTGAGAGACGCCCCGCAGGCCAGGGATGCATAATCGTACAGGCCAACCCATACGGGGCAGTCCTCCGTGCCAAGCCCCATGCCCTGCCCCTCGGCGCTCCACCTGCCGCGACCTGCCTGGGCGAGAATATCCAGGTATCGCCCGTCGTGGAAGGTTTCCATCGCGTCGCGCGTCGCGGGCAGCGGCGCGACTTCTCGCCGTTGCGGACCGTCCTGCAGGCCCATCTCTTTGATGATCCGCCGAGCCTTGCCCGCACGCTGACTGTCGAGAGGGCACGACGGCGGATAATGGTATTTATCGAGGTCCGGCGAGTGGATCAGCGCCGCCCGCGCAAAATCAACCTTCTCTGAAGCGATACGGTTCATGGCGACTCTCACTTGATGATCCGAAGTATCTCCTTGAACTTCGGTCCTTCGGCGACTTTCAGCATTTCCAGCAGCGCCATCTCGACGCTCGTGATCTGCACCCCGGCTGCGGACATCTTGTCCAGGGCGATTCGGCGGTTTTCATCCGTGCGCGACGAAACGGCGTCCGCCACGACGTGGACTTCGAAGCCGGCCGCCATAAGGTCCATCGCCGTCTGGTAGACGCACACGTGTGTTTCGATACCGGCCAGTAATATCTGATTGCGCCCGCTCTGCTGGATGGAGGTGTTGAAGCTCTCCTGCCCGCCGCAACTGAAGCTGAGCTTCTCGATAGGTTCGCCGGGAAGAAGCTCGGCCAGGTCCTGTACCGTTCGCCCGAGCCTGCGGGGGTTCTGCTCCGTCCAGACGATCGGAAGCTCAAGAACCTTCACGCCGCGCAGAAGTCGCACTGCCGCGTCGAGAAGCCTCTGCCATTCGTGGATCGCCGGAAGCAGTTTTTCCTGCACGTCGATCAGCACAAGTGCGGTATTATCGCATTGCAGCATATTATCACCCTATCGCTTTCAGCATGTCCTGGACAGACCATGCGGCGCCGATCTGAACGGTTATGATTTTAACGGAACGCCGGTGGTAATGGTCCAGGAGCTTTTTCGTTCGCAGCCGGTACACATCCAGCCTTCGACGTACGGCGTCCATGTTGTCGTCGCATCTCTCGTCCCGATCGCCACCGGCGTTGGTGCCGATTCGCTCGAAGACCACCTCCGGCGTGCACGAAAGGGCGATTACGGTTCGCACGTCCTGCAGGACATCGACGTCGCCCGCCTGGCCGATGTGCCGCGGCAGACCATTGAGAACGACCAGGTCGCCTTTCGCTATCTGCCTGCGCGAGGCGAAATCGAGCAGGATTTTCTCCGCGATATGGAAGTGCTCATCCTCCAGTAACGCGCCGCTTTCCAGGACGGATCCGAGGAACGCAACGTCGCCTTCATCGAGCGATTTCACGCAAAATTGCTCGTCCACAATGGACCGAAGAATATGTCCGAAGTCGAAGTGGTGGCACTTTCGCCCATGCAGGCCATGTGCTTCCATCGCATCGCCCAGCGGCGTCTTTCCGGAACCGGTCGGTCCGACCAGGAGTATCGCTTCGTGTCGTTCCATGCAGCCTCACCCGGTTTCCTCGATGCGGTAGCGCTGACCGTCGCCGCCTTCGAGCCGTGCCAGCATCGTTACGACGCGCACCGTGGGGAAACGTTTTTTCAGTATCTCAGCCGCCTGCCGAAGGTCCTGCCCATGCCGTCGAAGCTCCTCCTCGCGTGTGGCGAATTCGAATCGGTATGCTCCGCAATCTTCGTGATTGATGAGATAGATCGTCTCTGCGCCGTGCTGTTCCATGCTGACGGCGATATCTCGCAGGAGGGATTCGTCGAAGCCCGCCCCCGGCCGGACGAGGTCCTGCACGCCTCCTGCCCGCGTTATTACGTCACCCTCTGCGCCGAGGCTGCGGACGAAATCGCCGATGAAGTCGCCACCGTCGGTTCGGCGGTGCAGGCGGAAGTCTTCACACGTTACGACGCACACGGGACAGCGGTGGGGCATGTTGCAATTCTCCTCTTTGGTTCTTGGCTGATACAACAGCGCCCGACGGGTTTTTGTGCCGGCCGGGCGCTGGATACCAACAAACGAAACCAACTCTTGGCCTATGCAGCCGCCACCGCCTTGTGACGTGGGTGCTTGATAGCCGTGGCGATTCCCGCTGCCACGAGGCACAGTACGCCGCAAATCGTGAACGCCAGCGGGAAGTTGCCCATATCGCCCAACCGTCCACCGAGAATCGGACCGCAAATACCACCCACCCCATAGGACAGGAATACCCATCCGTAGTTCTGCCCGATGTACTTCGTCCCGAACGTGTCCGCCGTGATCGTCGGAAACAGTGCGAAGTTTCCACCGAAGTTGAACCCGATCAGGGTGGCGCCGAGATACAGCAGGTACTCGTTGCCGGCCATCCACTGGAACGCGATCACGATCACGCCCTGTGTCGCCAGCATGATGATAATGGAAAGCTTTCGCCCGAGTTTGTCGCTCAGCGTTCCCCAGGCAATTCGCCCGATACCGTTTGCCAGTGAGAAGAACACCGCCATTGCCGTACCGGCGATTCCACTGGCCGTCGCCTTGTCCAGACCGCTGTCCTGAAGCGCCTGCATGGGGAAGAGTTTCATCAGCCCGATACTCATCAGACCCGCTCCCGCACCGAACACGAAGCACAGGAAGATCATGTAGAACTGCGGCTTGCGGAGCATCTCGCCGCTGGTGAAGTCTTCGGTCTTCGATGGCGCGCCCGGGGTAGTCGACAGCTCGGGATCCCAGCCGGCCGGCTTGTAACCTTCCGGCGGGTTCTTCATCCAGATCGCACCGATGATACACAGCAGGAAGAATGCGATACCGTAGAAAATAAACGTGTTGCCCAGACCGAAATCGGCGATCAGGCGTCCCCATGTGCCGGCGAGTTTAACCCACAACAGAGCGCCGAATCCGAAACCGGCAACCGCCAGGCCTGCGACCAGGCCTTTCTTGTCGGGGAACCATTTCATACCCACGGCGATCGGAACGACGTATCCAAGACCGATACCGCTGCCGCCGAGAACGCCGACCAGCAGGAACGTAGACCAGAAGTCGCCCGTATTGATCAAGCCCGACAGGATGTATCCCACCCCGAGCACCACGCCGCCGGCGATGGCGAGCTTCTGCGGCCCGAGTTTCGGCATCATGCGCCCGGCAAGGACCATGACGATGGCGAACAGCGCCAGTCCCGCGGCGAAGATCGCCTGCGTCTGCGTCTTGGTCAGGGCGTACTTCAACGCGTCGATAGTTTCGCCGACGCCGTAGGTCGCGGCGATGGCATCCATGGAATCGACCAGTTTGGCCTTTTCGGCTTCGTAGGCTTTTTTGACCAGCGCAATTTTTGTCTCATCTTTTTCGTCCTTGATGAGTTTCTCGTAGGCGGACTCAGCCTCTTTCAGTTTGCTCTTGGGCCCCGCCAGTTGCTTGCGCATGGCTGTGAGCGACTCGCTGTCCATCCCGAGTCTCCCTGCACTGTATACCGCCGAAACGTCGGCAGCGTCGCTTGACGCCAGTGCCGGCGTAAACACGCTCCATGCGTAGATCGCGCCAAGGCACAACTGGATCAAAACCGCGCCGATGATCACCATGTTGCGGTTCATCGTTTTCGGGGATGTTTCGTTTTCTGTCATGGACGTAAGCTCCGGATAAACTCCGCGTTAAAAGGCAAGTGCCACCCTCGCACCTTTTGCGGGGGTGGCACCGAAAACGTTCTGCGGGTACTACTGCCGACCTTCGATCAGCGAGTCGACGATGTGCGGATCGGCCAGGGTGCTCGTGTCGCCCAGCGTGCTCTTGTCCGTGATGCCTTCGGCGATCTTGCGGAGAATGCGACGCATGATCTTTCCGCTGCGCGTCTTGGGAAGGGCGGGGGCGAACTGTATCTTGTCCGGCGTGGCGATCGGTCCGATCTCCTTGCGGACGTGCTTGACGAGCACTTTCTTCAGGTCATCGCTCGGCTCGACGCCGTCCACGAGCGTCACGTAGGCGTACAGGCCCTGCCCCTTGATCTCGTGCGGCATGGGAGCGACGGCTGCCTCGGCGACCTGCTCGTGAGAGACCAGTGCGCTTTCGACTTCCGCGGTTCCGATACGGTGCCCGGAAACGTTCACCACGTCGTCGATGCGTCCCATCAGCCAGTAATCGCCGTCGGAGTCGATACGGCATCCGTCGCCGGTGAAGTACAGGTCGTGGTACATCGTCCAGTACGTATCGACGAACCGGTCGTGGTCGCCCCACATGGTCCGCATCATGCCCGGCCAGGGCTTCTTGATGCAGAGCTTGCCGCCTTCGTTGACGCCGCATTCGGTTCCGTCCTCGCGGAGGACCACCGGTTCGACGCCGAAGAACGGGCGATTGGCGCTTCCGGGCTTGAGTGTCATCGCGCCGGGAAGCGGGGTTATCATGAACCCGCCGGTCTCCGTCTGCCACCATGTATCGACGATCGGGCAGCGGTTGTGTCCGACGTGCTCGTAGTACCACATCCACGCCTCGGGATTGATCGGTTCGCCGACCGATCCGAGGATCTTCAGGCTGGACAGGTCGTACTTCGCCGGCCAATCGTTGCCCTGGCGGATCAACGCCCTGATCGCGGTCGGGGCGGTGTAGAACTGCGTGACCTTGAATTTGTCGATGACCTGCCAGTAACGCCCGGCGTCGGGATACAGCGGTGTGCTCTCGAACATGACGCTCGTTACGCCGTTGGTTAGCGGGCCGTAGACGATATAACTGTGTCCGGTTACCCATCCGATGTCCGCGGCGCAGAAGTAGACGTCCTGTTCCTTCAGGTCGAACGTCAGCTTGTGCGTGAGAGCGGCCCAGACGAGGTATCCGCCGGTGGTGTGAACGACGCCCTTGGGCTTTCCGGTGGACCCGGAGGTGTAGAGGATGAACAGCGGGTCTTCAGCGTTCATCTTCTCCGGTTCGCAATCGGACGAAGCGTCTGCCATCAGGTCGTGGTACCACAGGTCCCTTCCTTCGACCATGTTGCATTCGTCGTCACTGCGTTTGACCACGACGACCTTCTCGATAGTGGGGCAGTCCGCGATACCTTCGTCGGAGATATTCTTGAGCGGAACGTTCTTGCCCGCACGCTTTCCGACGTTGGCGGTGATGAGTATCTTGCAGTCCGAGTCGTTAATGCGGTCGCGGAGGGCGTCGGCGCTGAAACCGCCGAATACGATCGAGTGGATCGCGCCGATCCGTGCGCAGGCGAGCATCACCACCGGAAGCTCGAGCATCATTCCAAGGTAGATGCACACGCGGTCGCCCTTCTCGACGCCAAAGCCCTTCAGCACGTTGGCGAACTTGCAGACTTCCCCGTGCAGATCCTTGTAGGTGACCTTCTTGTCCTCGTCGATTTCGTCGCCCTGCCAGATCAGCGCCGTCTTGTTTTCCCGCTCGGTGCCGATATGCCGGTCAAGGCAGTTGTACGCCACGTTCAACTCCCCGTCGGCGAACCATGTGTGCTCGATCTTGCGCGCCTTGGTGTCCCAGGTGTACTCGCGTGCGACGGTCGGCTTCTTGAACCACTTGACCATCGCCTCGGCCTGTTCCAGCCAGAAACCGTCCGGATCGTTCACGGACCTGTCGTACATTTCCTGGTATTGTTCCATCGACTTGATATGCGCAGCCGCGGTAAGTTCCGGCGGGGGTGGAAACGTGCGGCTTTCACTCATCAGGGAGTCCATCGATTTACCTTGCTCAGCCATGATTCTGACGCGCTCCTTTCAAAATTCTTCTTAATTTGCCGTCCGGATCGCCTCCGGTAGAACGGCTGCACCTTTCCGGGTGATCTTCCGTTTGACCAGGCCCCGAACGTCCACATTCTCTGGGTCGGCCTGCCCGTCTTGCCCAAGTTCTTGCCCTTCAGGCAATTAGAGTCGCCGCCGGCTGCCGGAACCTTCCGCAGCGGCGCTGCTGGGCGGCAACGGGCAAACAGGAATCCAAGATTCTGATTGCGCGGGGGGCAAAAGTCAATCCGAAATCCGAAATCCGAGATCCGAAATCCACAACCTGCCTGACCGGCAGGCAGGTCCGAAATCTGAAATCCCAAGGCCGTCTCACCCGCGGCGGGAGTAGCGTTTCGGGTCGATCCCAAGGTTCCTGACCTTGTATCGAAGAATTCTCGGCGTGCAGAGAAGGTCGCGCGCCGCGGCGGCTATGTTCCCATCCGTGCGTTTCAGCGCGTCTACGATCAGGTCGCGTTCGAACAAATCCGCCCTCTCCTGCAACGATCCCTCGCCGACGGTGTCGGA
>JAJRYB010000095.1 GCA_024275995.1 Planctomycetota bacterium
AGGGCGATAGAATCGAAAAAGACCTGATGGCCATGGTCCCACGGGAAGAATGGACGCGCCTGCCGCACATGCTGATCGCCCACGGCAGGAGCGTTTGCACCGCCCGCAAGCCGGACTGCGAACATTGCCCCCTCGCTCTCGAAAAACTCTGCCCCTCAGCGGGAAAGGTCTAGGGATAGCGGAGCTTCACCTGCCCGGTGATATCGAGCGTTACTTCGTTGAGAACGAGATTCGTCCGGTCGCGCGTTCGCGCATAATGCAGCAGCATGCACTTTGCGGAGACGGGGATTTTCAATTTTTTCGACCGGCTCCAGTATCGCAGGCGGACGGGTTTTGACAGGTCGAACATTCCGTCCGTCACGAACAGCCGCATCCGCCGCACGCCAACTGCAAGGATCGCCAGTTCATTCGTGTCCGGTTTCCGCTCCGCCGAGAAGCGGAACATCGATCGTCGCACATATCGCCGGATGGCGGCTATCGCGTCGCGTTGGTTCGGTTTTTTGCCCAGCGGGAGTTTTATCTTCACCGTTTTGGAAAAATCCGCCGGCTTATGCGCCAGCCGCTCTGCCCGCAGGTAATACCCGCGTGTGTGATGGGCAAGGTGGAAGCGATGCTGGAACTTTTCCGGCGTCGTGTTTCGCTTGTGCGCATCGAGGAATTTCGCAAACTCGCCGCTCGGCGGGTAGCATCCGCCGTGCCCCTTTCCGGGCAGTTCGGTACCCTTGTAGAGTTTATTCCCAAGCTCTTTGAGTCGTTTCGTTGCGATACGGCAGCTATCCACGTTTCCAAGGGCAGGTGGGGTGGCGCCGTCCTTTTCGCCCCAGATCGCCCAGAGTGGCAGGTTGGAAAGATTTTCCAGGTATATCGTGCTCGTCACCAGTCCGCCCTCGAAGAAGGGTATACCCGCCATCGGGACGACGGCTGCGAAATGGCGTGGGAACATCGTCGCCAGGTGCCACGAGACATGCCCGCCCTGGCTGTATCCGCTGAGATAAATGCGGTCGTCGTCGATGTTCAGGTTTCGCCGGCACCAGTCGAGCGGCTTGAGGTACGTCTGCTCCTGGTAACGCCGCGCGTTGAAATGCTTTGGTCCGGGCATCGTCGGGGCGACGATCACGTACTCGTCGCGTTTATCGCCGAGCAGCCAGAGCATCGTCCGCGCGATAAGCTCGCCGCGCGACGTCTGTCCGTGTGCCGCCAGGATGAGTGGGAAGGATTTCGTCCCGTCGTAGCCGGGTGGAATGCGAACGAGAAAGTTCACGTCGTAGGTCGTCTTTCCGTCCTGCACCTGGGTGGAGCGTTTCAACCACCCGGCTGGAAATTTTTTGTATGTGACATCGGCCTCGATAAGCTTGCGGAGTTGGGCAGGATCGTTCCCGACAGCGTTCAGCACCGCTTGGATACGTCCTGGAGCGCCGGCGGGGTTTTCGACGGCGAACAGTTCCTTCCACGCGCCGGCGGCGTCTTGAGTCTGGCCGGACGCCGAGGCTGCGAAGACGGCAGTAAAGAGAACGGCAATCGCGAGGCTCGCGGGTCGTAATGCGCCGCCGCCGATCGTCATGCGTCCGCCCCATCCAGTGCGGTAGAAGCCCACTCGTCCCACAGCGCTACCCCCAGCGGCGAGCCGTCGCAGTGGTACGGCACCCAGGCGTTGAGTATCTTTTTCCGCAGATCGTCGGTGTCTCCGTCCAGGCTGCACGCCAGCAGCGTCGCCACGAGCATCGAGCAGACGTAGCTTACCGGCAGCGTGTTCTCCAGGACGTTGCTGCGGAAGTACCGCTCGCGGTGCTCGCCGGTTACCGGGTTGCTTCGATCGCGCAGGATCGCCGCCTCGGCGATGCCGATCAGCCCGCTGTGTGAGAAATGCGACAGGTTGTCGTAGTAGGGGTACAGCAGTGCGGCGATTTTTTTTCTGCAGGGGTCTTCCAGCAGGTCGATGGATCGCCCCGGCGTGGGCATGTTCGCGATGAATCGTTTTTCCCAGCGCGGGTCGCTCTCGTCGCCGGTAGCCTGGATGCGCAGCGTTTGCAGCTCGTCCTCCGCGACGGACATTTCGCGGGCAAACTCGCGGAGCACGCGCACGGCGGGAGCGTCCGGGGCGAAATACTCGCGGTACCCGTCCAGGTCGCCCAGAAGCTTTCGATCGCGGAAGAACTTCTCGGCGAAGGCTCGCCAGGCGTTCTTGCGATATCGCGTGTGCCAGCGTTTGGGGTTGTCCTCCAGCAGCAGCGCAAGGAAGCACCGTTCCATCTGTACGCGAACCAGCGGAAGGGCGTCGACGGCAAGCTCTCTGCCGGCGTCTTGGGAGGAAACCAGGCGTCGAATCGAACGATGGGTGTCCGACAGCGCCATGACGAGGTCCGCCCTGGTGTTCAGCAGGCGGATTTCATCCAGCGAGGTCCTGTTTTCTATCTCCCGCCGGAGACGCTCGGCGACGGACAGCACGGCAGGGAACGTCCGCTCGTCCAGCTCGTCGACCCGTATGCTCAGGTCGGTGCGTGGCGGGCGTTTCAGCGGCGACGGCAGGGGCGGAGACCGGCGAGGGCTGCGATGGGGTTTTCTGTTGGGCGATTGTTTCATCCTTATTCGTCCGGAATCATGGGCCGGGTTACTCGCAGGCCTGTCCTTCCCGTTGTAAAACGGCGTTGACCAGTTGCCCGGTCGCAAAAAGCAGCCGACGGTTAAGCCGCCACATAACGTACAGGCAAGACAGATATATCACCGCCGCGCCTATAAAAAATATCGTTGTGATGGCGCCTGCCTGGGTTATAGCAGGGTCGGCGGGCTGGGGCAGCCGGTAGGGCAGCCCGCCGAACACCACCTCTGCGACGGCGAATCCCAGGAGAATCGCCAGGATCCACTTGAGAGTCAGGAAAATCCGCCACAGCACCTTATCGCCAAGCCGGCTCGACAGTAAGGCAAGGTACTGCATGAAGAACACCGCACCGATCCCCCATCCAAGTTGCACGATGTTATACAGAACGCTCGCCGTCTTTTCGGTCGTCCATGAAAAACCGCTCCAGTTTCGCACAACGTAGGTCAGCAGCACGATCGGAATAATGCACAGCGCAGCGGCGCGTGAGATCCATCGGAGGCTTTTCAGGCGTTTCTCCTTGCCCGGTTCGCCTGTCGTCAGCATCCAGATTGCGATGCCCCCCAGCAATGTGACGATCGGAAACAGGATTACGCGTACGCCGGCGCCGGTGCTGGGAATACAAGACAGGAGCACCAGCAGCGCCAGGCTCAGGATGAATCCCGAGATAGCCGTGGCGCATCCGAGGCTGAGTCTTCCCAGCCAGGCGCCGATAAGTTGCGGCGAAGCTGAGGGCATCGGGTCGAGCGGCCCGTCGCGAAAAAGGCTCTTCCCCATCGTCCGCGAGTTGGCGTCGATTTCCTCTGTGATGATCTTCTCCCGTGGTTTGCGATAAATACACCGCCCGCTCCCTCACTGCCGCGGCTGGTTCCCATCGGCGCAAAATACGGACTACCGGCTATCGTTTTCCTCGCTCGCCGGTTGGACCGGCGCCTTGTCCTTCTCGTCCCGGCGCGCGTGGGGAACGTATTTCGGCACTTCCGGTTCGCCGACGGCCTCCAGCAGCCGACGGACGATCTCGACGGAGTCTACGCCTTCGCTGGAGGCTGCGAAGTTGCACCCGATCCGGTGTCGCAGCACCGGTACCGCCACTCTGCGGACGTCCTCGGTGCTGGCGGTGTAGCGTCCGTCCATTGCCGCGAACGCCTTGGCGCCGAGGATCAGGTACTGTCCCGCCCTCGGTCCGGCGCCCCAGTCCACCATCGTCTTTACGAAATCCGGCGCGGTCGGGTCCGGGGGTCTCGTAGCGCGAACCAGGCGCGCAACGTACTTGATCACGAACTTGCTGATCGGCACGCTGGCTACGAGCTTCTGCATGTTAAGTATCTGCCGTGCGTTGAAAACCGTCGAAAGGCGCACCGTCTTTCCGGAGGTCGTCTCGGTGAGGATTTTCTCCTCTTCCGGAAGCTTGGGGTAGTCCACGAAAATATTGAACATGAACCTGTCGAGCTGCGCCTCGGGAAGCGGGTATGTGCCCTCCTGCTCGATGGGGTTCTGCGTTGCGATAACAAAAAACGGGTCGGGCAGGGGGTGAGTTTCCTTCCCGCTGGTCACCTCGCGTTCCTGCATCGCCTGGAGCATGGATGCCTGGGTCTTTGGCGGCGTTCGGTTAATCTCGTCGGCGAGGATGATGTTGGCGAAAATCGGACCGCGAACGAACCGGAACTCCCGACGACCCTGTTCGGGTTCCTCGATGACGTTCGTACCCGTGATATCCGAGGGCATCAGGTCCGGCGTGAACTGGATGCGCTTGAACGACAGCTCCATGATTTTCGACAGTGACGAGACGATAAGCGTCTTGGCGAGTCCCGGAACGCCGACCAGCAGGCAATGTCCGCGGGAGATAATCGCGGCGAATATCTGGTCGAGCACGTCGCGCTGGCCTATGATTACCTTCGCAAGCTCGCGCGACATGATCTCGTGCGACCTGGCGAACTGCTCCATCAGGACTTCAAACTGTTCTTTGGCCATGAGGCCCTTTGCGATATTTCGATTAGCGACGTTACCTTCGGCTGCACCGGTACGTTAAAATAACAGGAAGCCGGAAGCCAAAAGCCAAAAAACCAAAAACCAAAAACCAAAAACTTTCCCGGCGGATCAAGGGTGTATGGTAATCCCGTTCACACGAGCGAACAAGATTTTATGCGAGGCGCATAACGCCTTCGCACCTATCGGGCGCCACGCCCGCCCGACGCATCGGGCGGGTAAGCATTTGCGGCGCACCTGTTTTGTGAACAAGGTCTTGCTCGTCTCCGGCCTTCTGGCCGGCATGCTGATTGCCCCGCGACCTGCGATAGCGCAGGACGTGACGAGCGAGCAGGTCAAGGCGGCGATCCAGAAAGGCGTTACGTACCTGCGCCAGGCGCAGAGGGGCAACGGGAGCTGGGCGGATCACGGCGGTTACAAGGGCGGACCAAGCGCCCTGGCGTTGCTGGCGATGATAAACGCCGACGTTCCGGTGCACGATCCATCCGTCACCCGTGGCCTGGCAGCCCTGGCAGCAACTCCCAGCAGCAAAACCTACGTCGTGGCGCTCAAGGCGCAGGTATTTGCGGCAGCGGGTCTCGACAAATACAGAAAACAGCTCCAGGACGCCGCGACGTGGCTGATGCGAACGCAGAACAGAAACGGTACCTGGTCATACGGACTTCGCATCGTCCGCGGCAGGGCTATGCTCACCGGACGGGGCGACAACTCCAACACCCAGTTCGCGCTGCTTGGTCTGCACGAGGCAGCCAAGGCGGGCGTAAAGGTCCCCCTGGAGACCTGGGCGCGCTCGCGAAGGCACTTCGAGAACACGCAACTACCCGACGGCGGGTGGACGTACTACTTCACGCCGCAGATGCGGAACGCACGCAGGCGAAGCCGCGCGTACGGCTCCATGAGCGCCGCGGGACTGGCGAGCCTGTACATCTGCGGATCGCGCATGAACGTCGGAGGGATCAGGCGGTTCGTCAACGGCGCGTATCCCGATTGCGGCAGGTATCGTCAGAACGTCGCGCTGGCGGCGGGATTGAAGTGGATGGGCGATAATTTCTCCGTCCGCGAGAACCCCGGGCGGCGTTCGAGCTGGCTGTACTACTACCTGTACGGTATGGAGCGGGTAGGAATGATATCGGGCCGGCGAAACATGGGACGCCACGACTGGTACAGACAGGGCGCGGCGTTCCTCGTGAATACCCAGAGCGCCAACGGAACGTGGGGCAGGCCCGCCTACGACACGCCGTTTGCGATCCTCTTTCTCGCCAAGGGTAACCGCCCGGTGCTTATCCAGAAAGTGCAATGGAACGGGTTGTGGAACCGCAATATCCACGACCTGGAAAACCTGACGGTGTGGATCGACGACAAACTCGGGAAGCGAACGACCTGGCAGACGACGACGCTGGACTTTTCGATCCGGCAATTGAGGCAGAGTCCGATCCTGCTGATCACCGGCCACGAGTTCCCTGAGTTTACCGGCGCCCAGCGCAGGAAACTCCGGGCCTTTGCCGAGTCCGGCGGTACGCTGCTGTTCGAGGCCTGCTGCGGTAAGCAGGCGTTCACCACCGGCTTCCACCAGTTCGCCAAGGCGCTGTTTCCCGAATATCCAAGGCACAAGCTCAGCAGGAATCACCCGGTGTTCAGCAGTTTCTTCAAGCTGACGGACACCTACGGGCTCGAGGGCATCGACGTGGGCTGCCGCACGAGCGTGTTCTTTTCGCCCAGGGCGTTGAGCAGCCTGTGGGAACTCCAGACGATCCCCGTCCACTCGAAGAAGGCTTTCAGGATCGCAACGAACATCGCCGCCTACGCGACCGGGCGCGAGCAGCTTCCGGACAAGCTGGACGTAGTGGACCTGCCCGCACAGGCGCGCCCGGCGGGGAATCTCGCCGAGGTGCCTCGCGGCGCGGTGCGCATCGGACGGTTAATCCACGACGGCGATTACGCTTCCGACCCGCACTGCATGGTGAACCTCGCCGCCCTGCTACGCGATAAGGCGAAGATCGACGTAGTCGCCAAGGCCCGCCACATCCGCCCGTCGGACGAGAAGATATTCGAGTACCCGCTTGTTTTCATGCACGGGCATTTTTCGTTCAAACTTCAGGACAAGGAGATCGAGGGGTTGCGGAAGTACCTCGATCGGGGCGGTTTCCTCTTCGCCGACGCCTGCTGCGGCAGGAAGGCGTTCGACACCGGTTTCCGCGAGATGGTAAAGCAGCTTTATCCGGACGAGAAGCTCCAGCCGCTG
>JAJRYB010000096.1 GCA_024275995.1 Planctomycetota bacterium
AAGAGGCTCCTATGCCGGAACAACATCGCAGATCGGTGCTGAACGTGTTTTCAGAGACCTCCGAAGCGCCGCCGTGCGCGGTGGTGCTTTTCGGCGCCACGGGCGACCTTGCCGCTCACAAAATAGCTCCAGCCCTCTACAACCTCGCGCTGGAATCGTACCTGGACCCGCATACAATCATCATCGGCGTCGGCCGGCGCGACTGGACGGACCAGACGCTGCACGATTACGTAGCAAAAGGCGTTCGGGAACACTCTCGCGCCAGGCCGGAAGACTCGACGCTGAACGAGTTCCTTTCCCGATGGCAGTACGCGCGCGTTCGCCTGGACGCGCCGGACGAGTTCGCAGCCTTGAAGGATCGGCTCGAACAAATCGACACCCGGCGAGGAACGTGCGGCAGCAGGTTGTTTTACCTCGCGGTGGCGCCCCGGTTTTTCGCCCCTGTCGTAGAGCAACTCGCCGCGACGGGCCTTAACCGGCCGGCCTGCGAGCGGGCATTTACCCGTCTCGTCGTGGAAAAACCGTTTGGGCGCGACCTCCCGACGGCACGCGCGCTGAACGCGACGATCCACAAGGCGTTCGACGAATCGCAGGTTTTCCGGATCGACCATTACCTCGGTAAGGAGACCGTTCGGAACATTCTTGTATTCAGGTTCGCAAACTCGATATTCGAGCCGATCCTGAACCGCCAATACGTGGACAACGTTCAGATAACCACGGCTGAGACGGTCGGAATGGAAGAGCGTCGCGGGGCTTACTACGAAACCGCCGGGGCGCTGCGGGATATGGTGCAGAACCACATGCTGCAACTTCTGGCGCTCACTTCCATGGAGGCGCCGCGCAGCATGGACGGCGAGTCGATTCGCGACGAAAAGGTGAAGGTCCTCCGCTCGATTCCTCCGCTGACACCCGACCAGGTAGCCAACTCAACGGTGCGCGGGCAGTACCTCTCCAGCGATGATGCGCCGGCGTATCGCCGAGAGAAGAACGTTGCGAGCGACTCCCGCACGGAGACATACGCCGCGGTGAAGCTATACGTGGAAAACAGGCGGTGGTCGGGCGTTCCGTTCTACCTGCGAACGGGCAAGCGCCTGCGACGGAAGACATCGCAGATCGTGGTGGAGTTCAAACGTGAGCCGACGAATTTCTTCACCGAGGCGGGATGCGACATGGGAGGCGTCAACCACCTGCACCTGCGCATCCAGCCGGACGAGGGCATCGCCATTTCGTTCGACGCCAAGGTGCCCGGCGAGCGGATGCTTCTTCGCCCGGTGCAGATGGATTTCGCCTACGGTTCGAGCTTCTCCTCGGCGACGCCGGAGGCCTACGAGCACCTGCTGCTGGACGCCTTCCACGGCGAGAGCAGCCTGTTCGTCCGTAGTGACGAGGTCGAGGCGTCATGGCGCGTCCTCGACAGCATTCGCCGGGGATGGGACGACACGCACAGCCCTCCGCTCGTCGAGTACGCCCCGGGCACGTGGGGGCCTGACGAGGCGGACGGACTTTTCGCCGATCCGTATAAAAAGTGGCATCCGTTGTAAGCAAGGGATAGAATTCATGGAAACCATGTCCAGAGAAACCGGCTCACGCAAGATTATCGTCGAACAGACGGACGGGGAGGCGACCGAGTTTGCCGCCGTGCTTTTCCAGTCGATCGTTTGCGAATCGGTCGCTCAAAAGGGCGCCTGCTGCGTTGCGCTTTCGGGTGGGACCACCCCTCACATGCTGTACCACAGGCTCGCACGTTCCGTGGTGCAGGACGAGGTTCCGTGGTCCAGCGTCGATGTGTTCTTCGGCGACGAACGCGACGTTCCACAGGACGACGTGGAAAGCAACTATCACACGGTGCAGCGTGCGCTGCTGGACCACGTTCCAATTCCGCCGGGCCGCGTCCACGTCATGTGCGCCGACGCCGACGACCTCGACGCAGCCGCCGTGGAATACGAACGGACGATTCGCGAAGTCGTAAAGACCGACGGCGGAAAGACGCCACGGTTCGATCTGATACTGCTGGGAATGGGCGCCGACGGACACACAGCCAGCCTGTTCCCTGCGTTGAGGAAAACGCTCGACGAGCAGAAAAAACTCGTAACCGCCCACTTCGTGCCGGTGCTTGGTCGCAGCCGAATGACTTTCACGCTTCCGCTGATCAACGCCGCGCGGAACGTGATTATACTGGTCACCGGCGCGGATAAGGCCGGTGCGGTCGCCGCCGTGCTCGGCGAGGACAAGGACGCCAGCGCCACCCTCCCCGTCGCCGGCGTGAGGCCGTCTGATGGGCGATTGTTTTTCATTCTCGACGCCTCCGCCGCACGCGAAGCGGGCCTCAAGGCGAAAGAGTAAAGATTCCGCAGTCGCTCACCGGAGAACGGGACACCAAAACCGCACAAGGAACTCGGATCATCTTGTTTTGCCCCATTGGTCGGTTTATCATGGCGGTGGTCGATTTGCAGGAGAAGCCTGACATGAGAGAAAGAATATTCAGCGCGATCATTCACAAAGAAGAGGATCTTTTCGTAGCCGAATGCCCGGAGGTCGGAACGGTCAGCCAGGGTTCGTCCATCGAGCAGGCCCTTGCCAATCTCAAAGAAGCGACGGAACTATACCTGGAGGAGTTCCCCCCACCACAGGCTGTACACTCATTGTTGACAACGTTCGAGGCGACGGTCAATGCCTAAACTGAAGCGTGTTTCAGGCCGGCAAGCAATCCGCGCCCTTGAGAAGATGGGGTTCGCACAGGTCAGGCAGCGAGGTAGCCACGTTGTGCTCAAGAAGCGAATTTCGGACGGCGACGTCGGCTGTGCGGTACCGCTCCACCGCGAACTGGCGATCGGCACGCTGAGGGGCATTCTGCGCCAGGCGAAGGTTACGCCCGAACAATTCATGAAGAATCTGTAGAACGCCGATTGCCAACCACAAAGCTTCCGTTCAGGCAAACTACCACCGCCTTCGCCGCATCCGTCTTACCAGCAGCGGCGCGCCGATAACCATCAGCATCGCGGAGGCAGGTTCGGGGACTTCGTACTCAACTATGTAACCGCCATTCCATCCCGTGTAGCCATCATTAACGTCAGCCCACAGAAAATTACCGGGAACGACATACATTACATTCTCATTGCCCCCTTGATTATTGGGTTCAGTTGCTGAATCCCAATTGGTGAAGAGCATCGATTCGCCGGTCACCCACTGCCAATTCCCGTCAGGTTCTAGACTTCCGTCTGGCTGGTATCCCCCAATCCAAAAACGATGCCTGCTCCAATTAGGTACCTCGGACGGATCAAATTGCGCCAACAAGAAATTTGATTCTTCCTGAGAGGTAATCGTAACCAAGTGTCCTTGGACGCCTTCGAATAGCAGGCTCTCCGCAGCCGTCTTGGCGTCATTCCACGTGATCCCAGCAGGCGCGTCTATACGTTCATAATAATGCCCCGTTGCATCACAGTACTTCACCGACGACGTATCCATCGCCGCTGCGGTGGAGTTGGTGAAACCAGTATTTCCCGTCGAGGCGTTCCAATTGACCTGGATGCCGTTGCGGTCTCCCACGGCTGAGATTCCCGTAGGCGCCTGATCGGAATAATCACGCAGGGCGACGTTTACAATCGGAGTTGTCGTCGGTACTGCACCGTAGCCGTGATAATGAGACGCAAAGTAGGCTTCCGCGACGCTGTTAAGCGGCTCGTAATCGCTCAATACAATGTCAGCGGAATAAGACTTGGTGATCGGGTTCGCATATGAA
>JAJRYB010000097.1 GCA_024275995.1 Planctomycetota bacterium
CCACAACGAAACCGAACGGATAATACGCCCCCGCGGGCCGTTGCGCAGGAGAACGTACCAAAGCGTACCGTTTCGTACCACTTCGTACCGGTTTGCAAATCCTGGAACAGGCTGGAACAACAGGGAACGAAAAAAAACGGGGTTTGGGGACCTGGAATTAGGGTTCAGAAAGGCGTAACATCTTTACTACTCGAAGGTTGCGCATCAATCGCAATCGGCTTGCCTTTTGGCAGCAGTTATTTTTGACCAGTTAACCAGTCAACCGGTCAACTGGTTAACCGCTGTATTCTGTTTTCAAATAGCATCCACACAGCCTGGAAAGGCTATGCCACAGGCCAGGTAGTAGAAAGGAGAGAGTAGACCGCGGGAGAGCCTTCCCGCTCGATTGACATGTTTGCTTGTTGAAGCGTCAGCCGTTTTTCTACTCTCTACTATCTACGTTCTCCCGCTCTGTGACCGCCCTCCATACTTGGGCGAATACCCACGATTGTGCTACCCGAACAGGTAACTTTTTGAAAAGTGATGGGTGCAAGTTCTTATTCAGGCAGGGGATAAAAAAATTCATTTTTCGTGTCGTTTTGAGAGTCCGCCGGCCTTTTTGTGCGCGCAAAAGGGGCATTTTTCAGACCTATCTGTATATGACATAAAAACTTAGCAGGGATGCAGGAGATTCATGGGATAAAGCGGAAGATGTTTTGAAAATTGAATATGGAATATCGGGTTTTGATTTCATTTCGATTCGTTTCGTTTTGTTTTCATCCCCTTTATCCCTGCTAAACGTTTTTTAATTCAAAGGGTAGCGTCCTTCTTAAAACCGTCTGATTTCTGGCGGCGTGGAACAGACAACGTTACACTGACGCTATGAGTCACGATCGGAGTTTTTCATGACGATGACGGGCAAGCCCAAACCCGAAGCGGTACACCTTCAATGCAGGGAGATATGGGGCGGTATCGCAGCGACGGATACCGGCATCTCCGTTCCCGGAATCGACGCCTGGTTGTTCAGCCGGCCTTATCGCGACAGCCCCGGTGGAGGCGACATCCACTACGTCGGCCTGTGCGGACGCGGGATGATGTCCCGCTTCGTCATAGCGGACGTGTCGGGCCACGGGTCTCTGGTTGCCGATTTGGCCGAGAAGCTCAGGGCGTTGATGACGCAATACATGAACACGCCGGACCAGACGGAGTTGGTGAAAGGCCTGAACGCCCAGTTCGCTTCGCTGGGCGAGGTCGGCAAGTTCGCCACCGCGATAGTGATGACGTATCTCGCCGGGAACTCCCACCTGGTGACGGTCAACGCCGGTCATCCGCACCCGCTGTGGTATCGCAGAAGCGAAGACCAATGGCACCTGCTCGAACACAAGCTGTCGGAATCCGAGAGCGGGCTGATGGACCTTCCGCTGGGAATCGTTCCGGAGACGGGATATCGCCAGTTCGCGGTCCATCTGGAAGAAGGCGACCTTCTGCTGCTCTACACCGATTCGCTGATCGAGGCTGTGGACGCGACGGGCCGGCAGATAGGCGAGGGGGGATTGATGGAAATCGCCCGCCGGATCGGGCCCGACGAACCGGGCAGATTCACACGCTGCCTTATCGATGCGGTAGCCCGAGCCAGCCGAACCCGACAATTCGACGACGACGTTACCATTCTTGCGCTGTATCACACCGGGCAGGGAGGGGCCGGAGAATAGGGAACAGGGACTAGGCAACAGGCATCGGGCAACAGAAAGGCAAAAACGTACAACTCCGCATCGGCTGTACAAAAGCGTACCGTTTCGTACCGCTCCGCAAATCATGGGACAGGCTGGAACAACCAGGAACGGAAAAAGCAGGGTTTTGCCTGCCCTTCGTAGCCCGAAGGGCGAAGTAGGGGGACCTGGGTTCAGGGGCTAGAAAAACTTGACTACATTATTTTGCGATGGTTACGTATGCCGAGTATCAGATTGCCTTTTGGCGGAAGGTTTCGGCCGCCAATTGAACAGCGGCCAAAAGGCAAGCCGCGATCAGACCAAGGCGCTTGTCGAACAGGCGCTTGCCAAACAGTTGGCGGGGCGTGCAACAAGCCTGCCTGTCGGCAGACAGGTTGCACGTCCTACGACTGGTGGGTGGGGCGCCCGCATCGCACGCGCATAAGAAAAGCTCCCGCCGCGAAGCGGGAGCTTTCGTGTATATGGTAAACAGTGTGTCGTCGTTGACCCGGCGTCACCGTCGGGCTATCCCGCTTGGCCGAAGCCTTGCAAGGCGAGATTGTGCTGACTTTATCTTCCGGACAGATCGCTCTGCCGGAGGTCTAGATAATCCTCTAGAAAGGAGGTGATCCAGCCGCAGGTTCCCCTACGGCTACCTTGTTACGACTTAGTCCCAGTCACCGAGCTTACCTTCGGCACCCCTGAATCGGGGCGACTTCGGGTACTCCCAGCTTCCATGACTTGACGGGCGGTGTGTACAAGGATCAGGAACTCATTCACCGCGTCGCGCTGATACGCGATTACTAGCGATTCCAACTTCATGGAGTCGAGTTGCAGACTCCAATCCGAACTGGGGCTGGTTTTCTCCGATTTGCTCGACCTCGCGGTTTTGCTTCAGTTTGTACCAGCCATTGTAGCACGTTTGCAGCCCTGGGCATAAAGGCCATGAGGACTTGACGTCATCCCCACCTTCCTCCGGCTTGCACCGGCAGTCCCGCTAGAGTCCCCGGCATTACCCGCTGGCAACTAACGGCAAGGGTTTCGCTCGTTACGGGACTTAACCCGACATCTCACGACACGAGCTGACGACAGCCATGCAGCACCTGTATAAGTTTCACCCCGAAGGGCAGCCGACCCGGTTTCCCGGTAGGCATCCAAATATGTCAAGCCCAGGATAAGGTTCTTCGCGTTGCATCGAATTAAGCAACATGCTCCACCGCTTGTGTGATCCCCCGTCAATTCCTTTGAGTTTTAGCCTTGCGACCGTACTCCCCAGGCGGTCCACTTACCGTTTTCATTTCGGCCGGAACTTCGTCAGAGAATCTCCGACCTAGTGGACATCGTTTAGGGCCAGGACTACCGGGGTATCTAATCCCGTTCGCTCCCCTGGCTTTCGTACCTCAGCGTCAGGTCAGGCCCAGCGAGTCGCCTTCGCCTCTGGCGTTCCTCTTGATATCTACGCATTCCACCGCTCCACCAAGAGTTCCACTCGCCCCTACCTGCCTCAAGACTATCAGTTCGCCAGGCAATTCCTCGGTTGAGCCGAGGGCTTTCACATGACGCTTGACAGCCCGCCTACGTACTCTTTAAGCCCAGTGATTCCGAACAACGCTCGCCACCTTCGTCTTACCGCGGCTGCTGGCACGAAGTTAGCCGTGGCTTCCTCTGGGACGCCTCAACTCCGGAGGATATTAGCCTCCTTCGCTTGGTAATCCCTGACAGTGGTTTACACCCCGAAGGGCTTACTCCCACACGCGGCGTCGCTGGATCAGGCTTTCGCCCATTGTCCAATATTCGTTACTGCAGCCTCCCGTAGGAGTCTGGGCAGTGTCTCAGTCCCAATGCGCCGGGTCAACCTCTCAGTCCCGGTACCCGTCGAAGCCTTGGTGAGCCGTTACCTCACCAACAAGCTGATAGGACATGGGCCGCTCCCAAGCCGACAGGTCCCCGAAGGGATCCCCGCCCTTTGACCGCTGTCTCCTACGAGACCGTGGTCTTATTGAGTATTACCTGTAGTTTCCCACAGCTATCCTCATGCCTGGGGTACGTTACCCATGTATTCCTCGCCCTTCCGCCACTCTACTCGCTCCCCGAAGGGAACTTTCGCGTGCGACTTGCATGTCTTAACCACGCCGCCAGCGTTCGTTCTGAGCCAGGATCAAACCCTTCACTTGATTTATCTTCCTATCCCGCTCCAAGGTGAATCAAGATCCACCAAAAAACGGGCTTCGGTCGATTGGGTTGAAGCTGGTGTTCGATCGTCCGTGAGGGACGATCAGGTCTTCCGGTTAAACCGGAAAGCCAAACTCAAAATCCTTACTGGGGCCTATCACATGTATAGGCACTTCATTTGTCACAAGGATCTTGAGCGGCGACCGGCCAAAGGAGACCAGTCACCTGGATCATTTACCCGCACGCAGGGCAGTGACGGCCGATTGCCTGCGGGACACATCCTCGTGACGACAACACTGTTCACTTGTCAATCGGTTATCGCCTCCGGCGGTAAAGCCTTCAGCCCTGACGCGACCTCATCGTCGGCCAGGTCAAATACGGGAAACACGAGAATCGGCAATTCTAGACACCAAACGAACTTCGTCAAGAGAGAAAAGCGAGATTCCCAAAACTTTCTACATTTTCCACATCCAGCCGCCCGGGGATGCTCCCGCACCGGCTGCATGCTGTCGTCGGTGGGCGCCAAAACCGCCCGGCATGCTGCGACGACAAGTTCATTATCATTACCTGCCCGGTCGCAGTCAAGCCCCCATTTGCATTTTACGATTATTTTTTTCGCCGGTAGCCTGGACGTCCGCTACGGCGTGCGACCTTGCAGAAAATGATCGGCGCGTATATCATGGGGCCTGAGAAGGAGCCGCTGATGGACCTTATTGTTTCCCCGTCGCCCAACCTGCACGGAACGATACGAGTGCCGCCAAACAAAAGCCACTCGTTCCGCGCCCTCATAATGGCGGGCCTGGCGGAAGGAACCAGCCGCATTCATCACCCAGCCGTCTCGAACGACTGGATGCGCGGGACCGAGGCGCTGGAAATGTTCGGCGCGCAAGTTTGTCCACATGCCAACGAGCTGTGGGAAATCAAGGGTGTCGGCGGCAAGCTCACGACGCCGGACGATATTATCGATTGTGGAAACAGCGGGATCATTCTGCGATTCTTCATGGGCCTGGCTGCATGCTGCGAGGGTCACGCCGTGCTGTCGGGCGACCATTCCATCCGCCACATTCGTCTCTGCCAACCGCTGCTGGACGCGCTGAACTCGCTGGGCGCGTGGGCGATAAGCACCAGGAACGACGGGCACGCGCCGGTGGTTGTCCGGGGACCGCTGCTCGGTGGAAAGGCCGAGATCGACGGACTGGACTCCCAGCCGGTTTCGGCGCTGCTTATCGCAACGTCGCTTGCCGAGGCGCCGAGCGAAATCACGGTGCGCCGGGCCGGCGAGAAGCCCTGGGTAGGAGTGACGCTGGATTGGCTGGACAGGTGCGGCGTGGAATACAGCAACGACAATTTCGAGCGGTATCGCATTCGCGGACGGAGCCGGTGGGGCGGTTTCGAGGCGCAGATTCCGCTGGACTTCTCGGCTGCGCTGTACCCGATAGCGGCGGCGGTGCTCACCGATGACAGCGAAATTACACTGCCGGGCCTGGACTTCAATGACAGCCAGGGCGACAAGGAAGTCATAAACGTCCTTCGCAGCATGGGTGCGGACATCGAGGTGACGGACGAAAACATAATTGCCCGATCGAGTGAACTTACCGGGCGTGAAATCGATTGCAACGACTTCATCGACCAGTTCATGCTGCTGGCGGTCGTCGGCGCCTGCGCCGAAGGCGAAACCGTACTGACCAATGCGGAAATCTGCCGTCACAAGGAATGCGATCGAATTTCCGAGATGCACAAGGCGCTGACAGTGATGGGGGCGGACGTCCAGGAGAGACCGGACGGGCTTGTTATCCGGAAAAGCCGCCTGAGGGGCGCTCGCATGGACAGCCTGTCCGATCATCGCATGGTGATGACGCTGGCGGTGGCGGCGCTTGTGGCGTCCGGAGAAACGTTGATTTCCGATGCCGAATGTGTTAGGAAGACCTTCCCCGATTTCGTGGGGCAGATGCAATCGGTCGGCTGTGACGTGCAAAAGCGCTCGTGACGCCGAGAAATATCAGACGAATTGGCTATGCACAAGAAGGAGTCTGTCTCATGCTGGGTAACACATTTGGACGGTTGTTTCAGGTAACGACATGCGGCGAATCGTACGGCTGGCACGCGACGGCGGAAGGCGCCGGATACGGTGGGGCGCTGTTTTGCATAGTGAACGGAGTTCCCGCGGGTATCAAGCTCGACGTGGCGATGATCCAGGACGAACTGGACAAGCGCCGGCCTGGGCAGAGCAAAATCGACTCGCCGCGCCTGGAAACCGACCGCGTTGAAGTCGTCAGCGGCATGTTCGAGGACGTGACGACCGGCGCGCCGATCGGAATGCTTATCCGAAACGTCGACACGCAGGACATTCACATCAACCAGTATCGCGACGTGAAGGAACTCATCCGCCCCGGTCACGCCGAGCTGACTTTCTTCTACAAGTACGGCGAGCACACCGACTGGTGCGGCGCGGGTCGCGCCAGCGGACGGGAGACGGTCGGGCGAGTGGCGGGCGGCGCCGTCGCCAAGCAGATTCTTGCGCCTCGCGGAGTCGAGATTCTCTCGCACGTGGTCGAGTCGCACGGTATCACCGGACGCAGCGTGACCGACGGCACGATGAGCTTCGAGGAGCTGAAAGAAAATTATCGCAAGAACGATCTGAACTGCTGCGATCTGGAAGCGGCTGATGAAATGATCGCCGACCTCGACGAGGTGCGCGAGGCGGGCGACACCGCCGGAGGCGCGATCGAGCTGGTCGCGCGAGGCATACCGGCGGGACTGGGCGAACCTGTATTCGACAAGCTCAAGGCTACGATCGCGTACGGGTTGAGCAGCATCGCCGCAATGACGAGTATCGAGTTCGGCGCCGGTTTCAAAACGGCCCAGTCGCTCGGAAGCGAGTGGAACGATCAGCCGTTCATGGAAGATGGAAAGGTTCGCTTCCGAACAAATAACGCCGGCGGTTTCCTCGGAGGAATAACGACCGGCGAGGACATTGTGCTGCGCGTCGGAGTAAAGCCGACCCCGACGATCTCAAAGGACCAGGACAGCGTCGATATGCTCGCCATGAAAGAGAAAAAACTCTCCGCGATCACCCGACGCGATATCAGCCTGCTTCCGCGATGGTACCCCGTCGCCGAGGCGATGGTCGCAATCGCCGTTGCCGACGCGATGTTCATGGCCTACGGATGGTACGGTATGGCGAACCTGGACAAGAAGTGGACCGACCTCGCCGAACCTCGCAATAAGGGCAATTACACGAAGTAAGAGAAGCGAGACGCGAGAAGGTTTCGGGCCGTCGTGAATTCCCCGTCTTTCATTGCGCGCGGTTTGCAATAAAAGGGATTGATTATGAGTTGTCCCTGCTGTGATCTGCACATACACACGAAGTACCTCGGCTGTGCCGACGGGACGATGGAACTGCCAGCCATCGTCGCCGAGTGCGAGCGTCTGGGCGTCGAGACGATCGGGATAACCGATCATCTCAATTCGCTCGACAAGCTGGATCTGCACAGGCCCATTCTTCGGGACATACTGGAAATTCAGACCGATATCGACGTTTACTTCGGTGTCGAGCTGAATTTCCTGGGTCCCGAGGGCGGATTCGCATTCAGCGAGCAGGTCAAGGCGGAGATGGGCTTCCAGTTCGCCATCGGCGGGATACACGAGATATACGTCGAGGAGTACGACCTCGAGAAGATCATCGAGATTCAGCATCGCCACCACCTTCTCACCTGCCGGGATCCACTCGTGGACGTTCTGGTCCATCCGTACTGGTTCAACAACGGCGTTCTGGAAAGTCGAGGGCTGCCGCGGATAGGGTCGATGAAACCGGTCCCGAAATCCTACGCGCGCGAGCTTGGACAGATAGCGAAGGAAACCGCCACGGCGATCGAGATCAACGCCGGAGGGAATTTGTTTAACCGGGACGAGGAATACCTGGCGGACTACCTCGAATTTCTCGCCACCATCGCGGACGAAGGAGCGATGTTCACCGTCGGATCGGACGCGCACGATACGGGGCACCTCGAACGCATCGCCCTTGCCTTTTCGGTAGTCGAGAAACTCGCCCTGGACGCTGATCGAATCTGGCTGCCTCCGGGCAGGCCGATCAATAAGCAGCAGAATCGCGACGATCCGTCCGTCTCGACGAAATCAGCGAAAGACCTTGCGAGGCTGGAATAATCCATCGGTGCCGATTGCGCCGATGGCGACCAGTTCGCCGCGATCGTTGAGGACGGCTACCTCCGCGGCGTCCGGAAGTGGGGCGATTTCGATTGCCCGGCCTGCCGAGATCAATTTCTCGTCGTCGGAATTCACCTGAACTTTCGGCAGCGATCCCAGCGCCGTCAGCGGGGGATGCAGGTTTCGCAGCGCTTCGGAATCGTCCGGCGAAATCGCGTCGTCGATCATGAACTGGCCCACTGCCAGGCGCGTAAGCTTCGAGCAATATCCCCCGACGCCGAGGACCCTGCCGATGTCCCGCGCCAGCGCGCGGATGTACGTGCCGCTGCCGCAGGTCACGTCGATCTCCAGAAGGGGGTATTCGTAGCGGACCACATCGACGGCGTGGATCGTCACCGTTCGCGTTGCCGGCGTCACCTGCTCACCGGCGCGTGCGAGCTTGTAGGCTCGCACGCCGGCTACGTGGACGGCAGAGTGGGCGGGCGGAACCTGTTCGATCTCGCCGACGAATTTTTTCGCCGTCGCCGTGATCGCCGCTTCGGGAGGAGCGTCGGCCTGCGCGATCCGCGTGATCTGTCCTTCCGGATCGTCGGTGGTGCTGGTCGCTCCGAGCGTTATTCCGGCGAGGTATCGTTTCGGCGAAGCCTGGACGTAGCTCGCCAGGCGAGTCGCCTTTCCCACGCAAATCACCAGCACGCCGTCGGCGAACGGGTCAAGCGTTCCGGCGTGTCCGACCTTGGTCTTGCGGGGAAGTATCCGGCGGACCTGCGCCACGATGTCGTGACTGGTCGGACCGGCCGGCTTGTTGACGTTCAGAAATCCGAACATTCAGGAAGCATAACGCCAAACATGCCCCAATAACTCATGTTTTTCCATCCGGTTGGCCGATACTGAACTCTTGCCGGCGTACTTCGGACGGAGCAGTCGCATGTATGGAAACCAGACAGGCACGGATGTCGATACTCAGGATGTCGCCCTGCGGAACTTCACCATCGCCGATGCGAACAGGGCGTTGGTGCTCGTGAGGCGTATCGTCTCGGACGTGGTGGCGCAATACGCCCGCCTGCTGGACATGCAGGAGACCGCCGAGGTCGCCGAGGCACAGGGCGCCTCGGCGCAATTGTCCGCCGCCCGGCAGGAGCTTCTGGTCCTCTCTAGCAGGCTTCGGGATTGTCTCGACGAGCTGGAGAGCGTCGGGGTCGCGCTAGTCGATTGGGTCAGCGGCGCCGTGGATTTTCCGAGCGTCGTCGACGGGCGGGAAATTCGATTGAACTGGAAGCTCGGCGAGCCGCACGTTGCCCACTGGCGCGGAGTCTACGACGAGCAGCGCCACCCGCTCGAAACGCTCAACAATACCCCCGGCGCAACCGCCCCCCACGCCAATTGAGGCAGGCTGACCGTCCGCCGCCCCGGCCTGCTCGCCATCCCGGCGCCATAATCCAACAAAACCTCGTTCCCGCCGGGGCGGCGGACCTGTTGCCTCAAATCAGATCAATCGCAACGTTTCATTTTTCGCGTCGTGATTACTTCGTCTGGACCGGGATTCTCTTGGGCTTGGCGGATTCGAGCTTCGGCAGCGTGATGCTCAGCACGCCGTCGACGTTGCGAGCCTTGATCTTGTCGGCGTTGACATTTCCGGGCAGCGGGATAGCCCTGCTGAACCTGCCGTAACGACGCTCGACGTGCCGATAATTGTCGTGGCTTTCTTCCTTCTCTTCTTTCTTTTCGCCGCTGAGGTAGAGCGTATTACCCTGGACCGATACCTCGATATCGTCCGACTTGACGCCGGGCAGCTCGGCTTTCACGATGATCTCGTCGTCGTTCTCGCAGACGTCCAATGCCGGAGCCCACATCTCGGCGGTCACCGACAGAGGCCAGTCTCCGAAGAAACGGCCAAGCAAATCATCGAAGGCATCGTGGAAGCGGGACAGCGGCGCCTGAGTTCCGCGTACTTTCACAATGTTCATCGTGCACCTCCTTCCTTTTGCTTGCGCGTTCACGTTTTCTCCGGGCCGGACGACCCCGTGTCGTCCTGGAACCCGGGTCCGCAGGGGGGTACAGCAAAGTTCGTGCCATTGATTAACGAAGAGGGTGCGACCGTTAACCGCCCCTGTTGTAAGGGATTACGAAAGAGATGATCCGACGGGCTTCTTCGGGGGAGCTGTCAACATGGCAGCAATAGTGCCGGCAGTCAGCAGGGTGGACAACACGCCTGCCGGCAGGTGAGCCGGTAGACATGTCGCCACTCTGCTTTCTGCAATTATGTTACGCGTCGTCGGTGGAGGCCCGCTCGCCCTGAGTGGAGTCGGAGGGCTTGCCCTGTTTCTCCTCTGCCGCCTTGGCGATGCGTCCGAGGAACTCGGGCAGTTCCAGTCCCACCTGCTTTGCGAGGTCGTGCATCGGGG
>JAJRYB010000009.1 GCA_024275995.1 Planctomycetota bacterium
CTGAATGGCAGGAAGGTGGCAGACCTCCGCCAGCGCGTCGACGCACCTGGAATCGTAACCCGCCGGGCAGCAGCGCCTCAGCTCCCTGTACGCCTCCAGCGGCGTCATCGCTTCTCGATACGGCCGATCGTGCGTCATGGCGTCGTATGCGTCGGCGACGGCGAGAATCCTCGCCGTCAGCGGGATTTCACTGCCCGAGAGCCCGGAAGGGTAGCCCGTTCCGTTCATTCGCTCGTGGTGATGGTGAATAGCCTCCAACACGTCCTTCAGCGAGCGGAGCGGCTTTAGTATCTCGTAAGCGACCTGTGGGTGCCTCTTGACGGTCCGGAAGTCGTCCACCCCAATTCGTGATCGCTGGTTAAGCACGTCGCTCGGAACGGCCAGCAGGCCGACGTCGTGCAACTCGCCCGCAAGGTGCATCTGGTCGCAGATTTTTCGCGGCAGGCGCATCTGGTGGGCGATCTTCTCGCCCAATTCGCCTACGTGCCTGCTGTGCCCGCGGTTGTGCTTCTCGCGACCTTCGACGAAATGAACGACCCTCCGGAGCACGTCGACGTAATGCTTTTCAGCCCGAATGGCGCCGCTGCGCACGCGGCCCGATGCGCCGCGACAGCTGTGCAGGAGGCGGGACACCTGGAGCAGGGCAAGCCCGCTGAGCAGGGCGATAACCACGCCCAGACCGGCAGAGACCGCACCCCAACCTTCGATGGCGATCGCGACGGTTGTCAGCACGATCGCCGGCAAAACCAGGCCCATCGGCCTGGGGACCGGCGAATCTCCCGCGAGGGATTTCCCTTCGTTCCAGGTCACCTGCACGGCTCCCATGTTCCCCAACCCGCAACGGAAATGTAGGATTCTCCAGCGACCCCCGCATATTATTCGGTAAAAAATTACCAGCCGTGGCGCCGCCTACCCGGCCTTCGGCAGGACGATCCTGGCTGAGTAAATGGGTTCCTTTCCGTCCTCGGCCTTTTTGGCGTAAATCACACTGCCACTAGATGCGCTGATAAGACGCACGTCGTCGTCTCTTAAGAGGTGCTGTGTGTTGCTCTTTGCGTCGTGCAGGACAATCCCCGTCATTTTTCGTCTGCTCGTAGCGCCGGTGAGGATGACGGTGGTTTTTCCGGGACCGGTCCCGATTGGTACCAGGCCGTCGAGAAGGGCGACTTCCTGGTTCTTCTTCGCGTCCCAAACGCGCGTGATGAGCTTCCTCTCGGATCCTTTGCTTGACGAATCTCCATTTGGCTGGGACCTCTGCATTTCGGCGTAATAGAGGTAACGACCATCCGCCGTCCACGCCGGTTTGAACCTTATCAGCATCGGGCTGTCTTGTTCCGACAGATCCACGATCTTCCGGTCCGCCTTCAGGTCGAACAGAATTAAATTGACATTCCTGTCCAGCCGGCCGTCGGCCCCGGGTTTCGGCATGACTATCATGGCCATTATGTCCGCTGTCGGACAGAGTCCTCGCGGAAGTCCGGCAACCGAAAGCATCCTGAAGTTCGTTTCGCCAACGGGTGTCATCTGGAGTGAACCGGTCTTGCCGCGATCGCTCCAGTTCAATACCAGAATGCTTTTTCCTGTCCGATCGAAGCCGGCGATGACGATTTCGTCCTTAACGTCGAGTTTTGTCGTCTTTCCCGTTGCGATGTCGTAGATGACCGGGTACATGCTCGATTTTCGTCCGAACTTGACGTATCCGTCGCCGTCGCCGTCGTCCCCGGCGGAGGTTACGATTTTTGTCCCGGCAAGGTTGAACATGTTCATCTGCATCAGAATCATGATGGGATCGTCGTTGAGCATGGCGGGGATGGGCAGGGGCTTGTCGCTTCCGGTTTTCAGGTCGCGCAGCACGATCCGGTAGACGCTGCGCTGTCTGGGCTGGCCGCTGGGATCATTTTTAACCATCTCTTTGCTTTTGCGGGAGTACAGCAGGTAGCGGCCGTTCGGACCAAGGCGCACCGTGCCCGGGCCGTTCCATTCCGAAGTCCGGCCGAAATCGTCCGATGCGCCATCGCGAGTGAGGATGAGTTTTTCCCCGACGAGTTTGGGCGCCTCGCCGCTTGCCGTCGCGACGATCACAAAGAGACATAAAGTTGATACCAGAAGCCTGTTCATGTGAATCCTCCTTTGAGTTTTCAGATGGGATCATCCGGGATTATCTTCCCCTGACTCGCAGCTGAAGCGGCCCGGTGGGCGGGTCCGGCATTTTTGCCTCGACCGCCTTCATTACCTGTGCCCGCGCCACGCGGCGGAAGATCAATTCCCTGGGTTTTTCCTTGTCCGGAAGGCGGAACACCCAGTCCACGCGCAGATTCTCCGGGCCGCCTTGTTCCTTCCACTGGTTCAGGATGATAAGTTCAGCCCTCCTGGGCGCCTTGTCTTTCTCGTCCGGATTCGCCTGGGGAACGGGTCTTGGCCAGATGTACTTCTGCTCCTGCCCGCGGCGGACGTCGGGGGTTACGTATGCCAGGTCTTTCGTCCGCCCCTGGAAATCGTAGTCGGTATTTGGCGGGAGGTTTATTTCCTGGCGAAGGTACGCCACGGGGTAATAGCTCCTGCCGGCGTCGCTGACCAGGCGGAAATGCGTCGCGGGCAGGCGCCACCAGTTGTCCATTCCACGAACCCGGTCCGAAACGAGCACGCGAATGACGTAAATCCGGTCCAGTTGCTTTTTGGGAAGGCGATTGTTTGCCGGAACATCGTACGAAAAATGTCCCTGCGGCACGCTGTCCGGCAGGAGGAAGGCTTTTTCCACGGCGATGGCGCCGGGGAAGGCGTCGACGCGCCCGAACTTCCCTGCCGTGTTGCGCGCGCAATACAATTCCAGCAGCAGGTCATCGTGAACGGACTTGTACGATCTCTCCCCGCCCAGTCCGCCCAGCGACAGTGTGTTCATCCACCCCAGCGTGAATTCGTCAGGCCGGAACGGCCAAACGCGCTGATCGCGATTGAGATCGGCGTCGTATGGTTTATAGAAGAGGAACTCCGCGCCCATCGGGAGCATTTGCAGTGCGATCAGCAACATGCCCGCGATGATCTGCCCGACGTAAAATCCCAGTGCGCCGCCGAAGATGCGATCCGTCCACACGCCGAGCACCAGGTTCGCGCGGAAGAAGCGGTCGATAATCATCCTGAGGATAAGTAGCGGCACGATGAACAGCGCCATCAGAGCGGCGGCGTCGGCGTATGCGCTTTGCCGCTCGTAGAGGAAGGAGGCGAGCGGTTCGTAGAAACTCAGCGCCGCCGCGGCGCAAAGAGTCGTCAGGACCGCCATGATCAAGGCGCTGAACGTACCCTGCACAACCTGGTGGAAGGTGATGCCGAGCACCAGCAGCGTTGCTATGATAATCAGAACCATTTTTTATGTCTTTCTATCATGTCGTCATACACACGCGCAATGCCATTAAATCGTCGTACACCCGCACAACAATCGGAACCGTTTTTTATGTCTTTCTATCATGTCTTTCCGCGTTTTTTCGTTTTTGCGGGTTGGGTCACGCGGACCACTTCCTGGATGCTCGTCTCGCCGCTGATGACTTTCCGCAGAGCCTGTTCCTGGAGGTAGAGCATACCGTTCTTGCGGCACATCGCCTTGATTTGCGTAAGCGATTTTCCCCCGGCCACCAGGTCGCGGATCTCGTCGGTGACTTCCAGCAGCTCGAACGCCGCGGTACGTCCCAGGTATCCGCTGCCCTGGCAGGAGGGGCAGGTGTAGGGCTGACCTTTTTCGTCCAGCAGCGGGCTGGTCGGGGGACGATAGAACTTGTCGATTCGCTCTGCGGGAAGGTTGATCTTCGCCAGGAGGTTCGGGTCCGGACGGTACGCCTCCCGGCAGGTGGTGCAGAGCTTGCGGATGAGTATCTGGCAGAGGACCGCCCGGAGCGGTTTCATCGCGTCGCCCGCCCCGGATGCGATTTTCACCCACTTGGCCATCGCGGTGAACGTGTCGGACGCGGGTATTCCAAGCAGCACCATTTTGCCTGCCGATGCCTGGAGGATCATCTCCGCCGTCCCGGCGTCCCGGCAGGCGTCCACAAGGATAACGTCCGGGTCCCGACGCATGACCGACGCCAGCATTTGCGGAAGTTTCTCCGCCTGGCCGTATGCGTGTTGAGTGATATTCTCGAGGTCGATCGTCGGCTTGGACTCGAGCGATACGATCTGCTTGACGAAAGCGTCGTGCTCGCGGAGCAGCGAGTACATCGTGCTGGTCAGTCCGTTACCGCCCCGGCTGGACACGATAACCAGCCCGGCGCCCTCCTTGTTGATCTTGCGGACCTTGGCCAGCACGTCTTTGGAAATACCGAGTGTGTTCAGATCGGTGCGTGCGACCTCCTGCACAACGCGAAGTCGCAGGCGCTGCCCGCCGGTCGTCCCCGCCGTCGTCACCTCCATGGCGATGGGGCTGCCGGCAAGGTCGACGGAAATCTTTCCATGCTGGGGCCTGCGGCGTTCCTGCCCGTCCATGCCGGCGATTGGCTTGATGTACTCGACGAGCATTTCGCTGTCGGCTGCGTCCAATGAGGGACGCTCGGAGATGACCCCGTCGATGACGAATCGCACGCGCGCCTCCCGACCGGCCGGGGTGATATCCGCCTCGCTTGCACGTCGCCAGAGAATGTCGTACAGCAGCTCCTGCGACAGGTTATACCCGTTAACTTCCTCCATCGAAGATGTTTCCGACGAGGGCGGCAGAACGTTCTTGCCTTCCTCGCGGTAGAGCTTCAGCCGGGTGACGACCTCGACCGGCCGCTCCGTGTCCCGCCGCAGCAGGCCCAGAAGGTGCTCCCGCGTGAAAATCCTGGCGTTTTCGCCGACCCGTCCGTTGCGATAGGCGACGTAGGCTCCGAACGTCGAGAATATAAGCACCAGGTAGAGCAGCAGTCCGATGAGGAAGTAGGGGATCAGCAGCAACAGCAGCATGCTCACCATCGCGACCGCCAGAACGGCAAGGCTCCAGGTCGCCTCCGGTGCGAGAATGCGTTTGGCGTCTTTCTGAACCAGCGGCGCGAGGTAGATAAACGGAAGAAAAAAAACGAGCGTTACGATGATCTTCGGCAGGGAGAAGTATCCGCCGCCGGCTAGGACTGTTGTCAACGGGATTTCCGCCATCAGGCCTGCTCCGATTCTGCTTGTCGTGTTATTGTCCGGGCCGGTTCTTCCAGAAGTCAGTGACCGATCAGTCCGGACTGCCCGGATGAAATGCCCTTCATGAGCATCTTGAGTTCGTCAACGTTTGGCGCAACCTCGTAGGCTACGTGGGGGTCCACCATGTCCTTTTCGATAAGTTCCAGCAGGCTCTCCGTGAAGCTCTGCATACCATCGCCCCGAGAGGCGCGGATCAGGTCTATCAGTTCCGCTTCGCGTTTTTCTTCGATGAGTTGCCTGGTGCTGGGACCCGCCAGCAGGACTTCGACAGCCGGTACGCGATCGATGCCTTCGAGAAGGCAGGGCAGGAGTTTCTGGCAGACGATGGCCTTGAGATTGAACGCCAGTGATTGGCGAATCAGTTCTTCCCGTTCTGCGCCGAACAGGGTGAGAATCCGCTCGATGGTCTGCGGCGCAGAGGAGGCATGCACCGTACCGAGTACAAGGTGCCCGGTTTCGGAGGCCTGCAACGCCGCTTCGAACGTCTCGCGATCGCGCATCTCGCCGATCAGCACCACGTCCGGGTCCTGTCGCATCAGGAATCGCAGCGCGGTCGGGAAATCTTCCACGTCGATTCCGATTTCCCGCTGGGAAACCAGCGCCTTCTTGTCCTCGTAGAGGTACTCGATGGGGTCTTCGATCGTTACGATGTGGCAGGCGCGCGTGCGGTTGATCTGCTCGATCATCGAGGCGATCGTCGTACTCTTTCCGCAACCGGTCGGACCGGACAGCAGCACAAGTCCCTGGTTTTCCTCGGCGATACGATTAAGCACCTTCGGCAGGTGCAGGGCGTCGAAATCGGGTATGTCCCGCGTAACCCGTCTCACCGCCAGCGATAACTGCCCGCGCTGGCGATAGATATTCACGCGGAAGCGGTCCGAACCTTCCAGTTCGTACGCCAGGTCGATCGCGCCGTGTTCGGCGAAAAACGCCCGTTGCGTCGGATTCATCAGCTCGTTGACCATCGAGTCCAGCTCCGCGTTGGTAAGCGGTGGGCTTGTCGCGCGGCGCATCGCCTGCCGCGTGCGGAAGTGCGGAACGGCGCCTGCCTTGAGGTGCAGGTCGGAAGCCGAGAGCTTGAGCATCGCCTCGAAGTACCGCGCGAGCTTCGACGGGGCCTTTCCGGCGTGATCGTCCAGAGGTTGCTTGTCGGCAGGTCCTGGCAATCTAGGCATCCTTTGCTTGGACGAGGTCCCGCGGCGGCGTCAATCGGACCGGAACGCCGCGATCGGCGAGGTGCCGCTTGGTTTCTGCGATCGTGCACGTCTGGAAGTGGAAGATGCTCGCCGCAAGGGCGGCGTCCGCGCGACCGGCCGTGAGCACGTCGTACATGTGGTCCGCGCCTCCTGCGCCTCCGGAGGCGATCACGGGTATATTCACCGCCTCGGCGACGGATCGGGTAATTTCGATGTCGTATCCTTCCTGGGTTCCGTCGGCGTCCATTATCGTCAGCAGAATTTCGCCCGCGCCGTTCCGTTCGACCTGCCGCGCCCAGGGAACCGCGTGCAACCCGGTGGGAACGCGCCCTCCGTTGATGTAGACCTCCCATACCTCGCGCGAGTTTTTGCGAATCCGCTTCGGGTCGATTGCGACCACGATGCACTGCGATCCGAAACGCCTGGCCGCCTTCGTTATGAACTGCGGATCGTTTACCGCTGCGGAGTTGATCGAAACCTTGTCGGCGCCGGCATTGAGAAGGTTCCGGCAATCCTCAAGCGTTCGGACGCCGCCTCCCACGGTAAGGGGCATGAACACCTGCTCTGCCGTGGCGCGGACGATATCCAGGATTATGTCCCTGTCCTCGTGACTGGCGGTGATGTCCAGAAAGACAAGTTCGTCTGCACCCTGGGCTTCGTAACGGCGCGCAATCTCCACCGGGTCGCCGGCGTCTCGAAGCCCAACGAAATTGACGCCCTTGACGACGCGCCCCTTATCAACGTCCAGGCAGGGAATTATGCGCTTTGCCAGCATGAAACAGGACTCCAGTCAGGCCGGGTATTTTAACCGGCTGCGGCGGTGATACGCAATCGGCAATTCCATTGCGACGTTATCGGTCGTTCCATGCGGGAGAAGCGTGCTTTTCCGACGCGCGAAATTGTGGTTAAATGGAACCGGTGGTGGAAGGGGCGTAAGAACCGCAAATGGCCAGGCAAATCGTACTTTTCGGCGGGACGTTCGACCCGGTGCACCACGGGCATCTGATCGTTGCGCGATGCGTTGCGGAACTGTGCCTGTTCGATCGCATCACATTTCTTCCCGCGGCAAGCCCCCCGCACAAGGCTCGCGCCGCCGCGTCGGCGGACCATCGCCTGAGGATGTTGCAACTGGCCGTCGAAGGCGACGAAATGTTCGATGTCTGCGACGTGGAGCTTCGCCGCGAAGGTCCAAGCTACACGTTCGACACGATCGAGGCGATCCGCGCCGTCGAAGGGCCCGATGTCGACATCCGCCTGGTTATCGGCGCGGACATGCTGGAGGACCTTCCCAACTGGCGGGAAGCGTCGAAGCTGGTGGACGCCGCAGGATGGGTTATCGCCGCCCGTCCGCCATGGGATTCCCGGATGGACGAGATCATCGCGCACTGTCGCGATCGGCTTTCGCCGGCGCAGGCAAAGCGTCTGGGTGAGTCCGTTCTCGTCACGCCGCTGCTGGAGATTTCATCGACGGACATTCGACGCCGAACGGGACGGGGGCTTTCCACCCGGTACCTGGTTCCAGAGGCAGTGCGACGTTATATCGAAGAGCATGGGCTTTATGCGTCCTCCGCCGGCGAAACGGATGATTGATGTATCATTCAGGAGGTGACGCTGCAGGTGGGATGCGAGAAGTCAACCGCTTAACTTCTCGACAGAATGGAAATCTCTCCGAAGAAAAAAACCGAAAAAACCATAAGGGTCTACTTGACAAATAGGGGATTTGTGGTACAAATGCTTTTGGCGTAAGTATGAGGCTCCTCGGTCAAACCCCCTCCTTTGGCCGAGTTTTATGACGGCGTCAGGCTCCCCTCCCCTGACGCCGATTTTTTGCGCCTCGTCAGCTTCGTCATTGCGTCTCGTGCAGCGTTTCGTCCGGGCCGGTGTGCTTGCGGCAGGCGTCCAGGATATGCGTCAGGGCCTGGGGGGGCACCATCGACGAAACGTCGCCTCCCATCTGTGCGATCTGCTTGATGAGCCTGCTGGAAGTGAACGCGAATTCCGTGCTCGTCAGGACGAAGACGGTTTCCACGCCGGCCGCGGCACGGTTCGTCAACGCCACCTGGAATTCGAACTGAAGGTCCGAGCTGTTTCGAATACCGCGCAGTATCACCGACGCGCCGATCTCCCGCGCGAAATCCGTCGTCAGTCCGGAGTAGGTCTCCACGCGTACGTTGGGCAAATCGCCGAGGACCTGGCGAATTATTCCGGCACGCTCCTGCTGGTCGATAAGGGCGACCTTTTCCGGGTTGTCGCCCACCGCGACCACGAGTTCGTCAAAAAGTCCGCTCCCGCGTCGGATAACGTCCAGATGCCCGTTCGTTATCGGGTCGAACGTGCCCGGGAACATCGCGATTTTTTTTGCCTTTTCGGTCATGTCGAATCCCCTGGAATCGATTCGCCGATATTATACGCTCGTTCCGGGACGATCGAAAGCGCCTGTGCCGGACGGAGGGGGAAAAACGACAGCCCACGGATTGCAATCCGCGGGCTGCGGGGATACAGCCTGTTCGAGACCCTTATCGAATAATCTACAGTCCGACGCGCGGATGGTATTCCGTCAGATGGGAGTTCCGCTCGTACAGCCAGAAGTAGTCCCAGTCATCGACGAGCTGTCGGGCTTGAAAATCGTTGATCTGCTGATCGCGGCGCAGACGCTCGTTATAGGTCCCGCCGGTCAGTCCACACCCGCCGAGTAAAACTCCAGATAACACAACCAGAACGATAAGCAACTTCTTCATTGTATTTCACCTTATTTCGCCAAGGCCTGACGTTTTCGACACAGGGTATTATCGGTAGAACGTATGACGAATCAACATGCTATTTATCGCCGCGGGCACTGTCAACGTAAAAACTCGGCGAATCAGCGTGCATCTGCGGCACGGCTATGCGCGAAGATTTCCGACAGGGCGTCCGTCAGTTCGGTATACACGTAGGGCATGCCGAGCGATTCGTGCAGCGAGCGGATCTCCCGATGGAAGGTTTCGTAGAGTTTTGCGCACCAGTCATCGAGGTCCTTCTCGCAGAAGAAAACGCGGCAGCCGAGCGGGCGAGCGGACCTTGCGGAGCATCTCGGTCCGATCTGATACGGGCATCGCCTCCGCTCGCAACGGGTCGGATCGGCCGGGTCGAGACCGCTCAGCATCGCCAGTTCCGCGGTCGAGGCGTAAAGACGGTGAGCGGTAAGGTCGAACCTGCAACAGGCGCCGCCGCCGAGGCACGACGCTTCCCGCCCGCAAGTACGCTTGTCGATTCGCGCGTAGATGTCGCCCAGGGCGTCCATGAGTCGGGCATTTGCCCGGCAGAGCGAAACCGCCGACGGAAGGTCGCCTTCATTCCTGCGTGGCGCGGACATTGGTCTCGATTTCCTCTTGCCGGTGGAGCCGGGAGCCGCGATTGATTCCGGGGCATCTGCGGGCGGCTTCCGACCAGTGGTACGGAGATGAAACGTTCTGCGCCCAGAACGGCCAGGTGCGACACTGCGCAGGGCGCACTGGGTATACCCGGCATTGCCGCTTGCCTTGCTCGTCGGACTCCAGGAAGACGCAATCCCCGCTGGGGCTGCATTCGATAAGGCTCTGACGCCTGCCGACCCTGCGGACGTACCTGCGGCGCATCTCGTCTACCGGCATGTTCAGATGTGCGGCGATGGCGTCGATCTCCTTATCTTTCACCCATACGTATCCTTCCTCCGGGCCGGCGCAGCACCCGCCGCACCCCATGCACTCGAACGCCAGACCGCCCGCGTACCACGGCGGTTTCTGGGATTGTTTCGCGAAAAGTCTCATGGCGACAGTGTAGCAGATGTCCGTATCCCACCCAAGATTGTAGCCCTGTGGAGCAAGGCTCTTTTTCCCGCAAATCCGCTGTTTTTTTTGGGAGGAAATACGGATATCACTTGCTTCAGCGGCTAATATGTGCGAGAATACAGACAATTAGCGGGAATGTGATTATTGATGGTTCGTCCTCTTTCCCAGGCAGTTCGGGAAGCGATTGGTGTCATGGGAGACCGTCGCGCAACTTGAGGATGTGAAGCGGCAGCGGAGCTACTCGTCACTCGTATGGTGTGCGGTCTATCCGGGAGCATGCAATGAGCGTTGAGAGGAGCCCACGCCCCGAATCGCCGACCGGCCAGGCGCTCCGCGTCGAACTTGATCGCGTCGGCCGACTGCTCGAGTACCAGGAGAGCTTTGTCAACGCCCTCATGGCGCACGTACCGGCGATCGTGCTGGTGACGGACCGGGGGGGCAGGGTTCTGCGTTATAACGCCTTTACCGCCTCTCGCACGGGTTTCGGTCGCGAGGACATGGAGGACCGTCACTGGCTGGAGGTGTTCGTACCTGCCCCCGAAAGGGACGAGTTGGCCCAAGCCATGGAGGAACTCGTCGCGGGACGAAAGACCGACCGCTGCGCGGAAGGGCACCTGCTGACCAGGCACGGCCGCGAGTTGTCCGTCAGGTGGACTTTGTCTCTGCTGCAAACGCCCTGCGGGGAAGTTTCCGGTGTCCTGGTCGTCGGCGAGGACGTTACGGAAATCCAGCAGCAAAACGAGCGGATCGTCCATTCGGACAGAATGGCGGCGATAGGTCGTCTGGCGACGAGTATCGCCCACGAATTCAATAATCAGCTTACCGTGATTGACGGGCACTGCCGGCTCCTTGAACGCCAGTCGTCCCTGACAGAGTCGGCTCACGCCTCTCTTATCGCCATTCGCAGCAGTGTCGAGCGCACGGCCAGGCTTACCGGTCAACTTCTCGCGTTCGATCGGCATCGTCCCCATCATCCGGTGCTGTTGAATATGAATCACGCCCTTGCCGGGATGGTCGAGCTGCTGGTTCGACTGGTAGGGGAGGACGTTCGCGTCGTTGTGAATCCGGGCAGCAACCTGGCGGAGATTTGGGCGGACCCGGCGCGGTTCGAGCAGGTAGTCATGAATCTCGTTGCGAACGCCCGCGATGCGATGCCGTCCGGAGGATGCATTACGATAGAGACCGCGAACGTGCAGATGCCGGACCAGTTCACCCGCGCGGAATCCGGCGAGCGGATCCAGTCGCATGTCATGCTAAGCGTTACGAACGCCACCGCCGAGACGCGGGAGGCGGTTTTGGGGCGCCTGCCGAAACCGTCCTCCGTCCTCCGGGCGGACGACGAAGCAGTTGGTGCGGGCCTGGCGACCGTCCATAAGTTCGTCCAGGAATGTGGAGGTAATCTGTGTGTCTGTTCCGAACCGGATTTAGGATGCACTTTCGCGCTGTATCTTCCGCGCGGCGAATTGGCCGCGCCCGACGATCAGGCCGACGCCGCTGCCGGGGCGACACCCGGCGGTGGCGGGACCGTGCTCGTGGTTGAAGACGACGACTTGTTGCGCCAGTTCGTCGTTGGGGTTCTGGTCAATGCGGGATACCGCGTGTTGGACGCGCCGAACGGACGAAAGGCCCTGTCCCTGGCAGGCGAGCACACCGGCTCGATAGGCCTGGTTATCATGGATGTCGTGCTTAATGCCGAGATGGGCCTCTCTGAGTTGGCCGAGCGTCTGGATGAATATCGGCTGGGTGCGCGAACGCTGTACATGTCAGGCTACCCCAAAGAGATCGCCTTCGCCCATGGCCTGAAGAGCGGTGATGATTTTCTCGCCAAGCCCTTCAGCCCGGATGAACTGCTGTGTCGTGTCCGAAAATACTTCGATAACACGTCCGAAAAGGAAAGCACGAAACGGGGAAGATCGTAATACGGACGCTCGCGCCGCCCAGGAGTGAGGCGAGGTTTCCCGGCGGAATTTGCTTAAGATCGATGGCGGGAGAAGCCGATTAATTACATAGAAAACGGCAATAAACCGAATTATGCGAAATACCCAGAAGTGGGCGTTTTTGACGGATGCCTCCGTTCAGGGCACTGAACGATTGAGATGCAGGCAGCAGGGATGTGACAGATCAAGCGTGAATTGCTCTGTTGTTCCGGTTGCGGGAAGGCGATGCAGCCATTGTGTCGTCCCGGAGTATGAATGACAGGCATGTCGGCAATCGCAGACTAGCGAAGTTCCCCGACTACGCCCCGATGCGATAGCAGAGTCCTGTGTAGGGTCTCATGGCATGCCCGCCGCCGCAGGGGTCGGCTGTGCTGAGCAGCCGACCCTTCTTATTTTCATTATCGCAGAATTCCCGAAAAACTTGAGATTCAGATTTTTGAATCTCCATCCGGGAACGCAATTCAAGAGGGGCCCTCGGCGCGTCGATATCCACAGATGAGCGACATGGCGCGGTGGTCGGGGAAGCCGGATATAACAAATGGAAACAATAGCCCCCGGTTCGACCTGTCCATTTTTCTTCGACGGGGTAGCGTGTGTTTTCGATTCCCAGCACCGTAACCGAGAGGTAAGGCGGTGAAACCACGAAAAGATAACGGCCGATCCAGCGCGCAAAAGCGGACGAAGTTCAGGGGCGTTCGGCGCCGCCTGCTTGTGCCGATGTCGATCGTTCTCGTTCTGCTCGTCGGCGTGCCGGGGCTTCTGATCGTTCTTGGCGCCAGAGAAAGAATGAGAAAGGAAACCAGGAATGTCGTCCAGCGCGTTCCCGGTAAGTTGAAGCAAGGCATCAGCAGGCAGGCCGACGAACTGACGGCGACGCTCGAGGCGATCGCAAACGACGGCGAACTTCGCCGGCTCTTCGTAAATCGCGATCGGGAGGCGCTGCTCGAGTATGCAAAACCCCTGTTCAAAAAGCTTCGCGACCAACACGGTATCACGCATTTTTACTTTATCGACCCCCGGCGCAGGTGTTTTATGCGCGTGCATCGGCCATCGCGTTATGGCGATACGATAGACCGTTTCACTGCCATCCAGGCTGAGGATACGGGAAAACCTTCGCGTGGAATCGAACTCGGCCCGCTGGGAACATTCACGCTGCGCGTGGTTCGACCGTGGTATGACGGTAAGAAACTCATCGGGTACATGGAGTTGGGTCAAGAGATCGACGACGTCGTCAGCGACCTGCAACAGACGATGGACCTGGAATTCTACATCGCCATCGACAAGCGTTTCGTCAATCGCAGGAAGTGGCAGGAGGGGATGGAGATGCTCGGTCGCGAGGCGGACTGGGACCGATTTCCATCCCTGGTTGTAGTCAACAAGACGCTCCGTGGAATTCCGCAATGCGTAGCCGCGATAGCGAATGATTCGAACCACGAACATACGGCGACGGAGTTGACGGCAACGCTGGACGGTAGGGAATATCAGGCGGCGCATTTCCCGCTTAAAGATGCAAGCGGCAGGGAAGTCGGAGAGCTGGTCGTGATGCGGGACGTTACGGCTGAAATCGCAGCACTGAGAAAAACGGTGCTGCTGGTAAGCGGCGTCGTGCTGGTTTTCGGAGGGGGGCTGTTTGCCCTTTTCTACGTGCTCCTTGGTCGCATCGACAGGCGCATGACCAGTCAGGGACGGCACCTCGCAGCCGCCAACAAGGCGCTGCGGACGGAAATCGAGCAGCGCACAGAGACGGAAAAAGCGCTCCGCGAGAGCGAAACGCGGCATAGGACTCTCTACGAGTCCTCCACGGATGCGATCATGATGCTCGGCAGGGAGGGATTCACCGATTGCAACGACGCTACGCTGAAGATGTTCGGCGTCGCCAATCGGGAGGAATTCTGCGCCCTGCATCCTTCCGATCTGTCGCCCCGGACCCAGCCCGACGGCGAATCGTCGCTGGATCTTTCCAACCAGCGCATTGCGGCGGCTATGGAGGCTGGGAGCCTGCGTTTCGAATGGACGCACCGCCGGATTGACGGGAAGGAATTCCCCACTGAAGTCCTGCTGAATCGAATGACGCTGGAAGGTCGGGAAATTCTCCAGGCGGTCGTGCGCGATATTTCCAATCGCAAGGAAGCGGAAAAAACTCTCCGGGACAATCAGCGTTACCTCCAGGCGATCTTCAACACCGTCGCCACCGGGATCCTGGTGATCGAACCCGAAACGCACACGATCGTGGACGCCAACCGTTCCGCTATGGATCTCATCGGTGTGCCGCGAGAGAAAATCGTCGGAAGAGTCTGCCACAACTTCGTGTGCCCCACCCAGGTCGGCGAATGCCCGATTACCGACCTTGGTCTGAAAGTGGACAACTCCGAGGGGGTTCTCGTTAAGGCCTCCGGCGGGCAGATCCCCGTATTGAAAAGCGTGACCCCCGTCGTGATCAACGGGAAACAGTTCCTGCTCGACTGTTTCACCGACATCACGGCACAGAAAAAAGCGGAAGAGGCCGCCAATCGCGAGACTGCCAAGCTCGCAGCCATGATCTCTGGAATGGAAGAAGGCGTCGTCTTTGCCGATGCAGACAACCGGGTTGTCGAGGCGAACGGATTTTTCTGCCGCTTCGTGGGCAAGTCACGGGACGAGCTCGTCGGAAAGGCAATCCAGCAGATACACCACGGGGAAATCCTCAAGCGGCTTCTTGCGCAAATCGAGAGCTTCAGGAGCAACCTCGACGCCAAGGCGTTTGTCCTTCAGCGTTCGCTGGGAGGGGCGGACGTGATACTCCGGATGCAGCCCATCTACCGCGACGGCAAGTACGACGGCGTGCTTCTGAACGTTATCGACGTAAGCGAGCTGGTCAAGGTGCGTCGCCAGGCCGAGGCCGCCAACCAGGCAAAGAGCGATTTTCTTGCGAACATGAGCCATGAAATCCGCACGCCGATGACGGCGATCCTGGGTTTTACCGAGCAATTGAAAGACCCGACCATCACCGCGAGCGATCGGGACAACTATCTGGCGGTTATCGATCGCAACGGCGAACACCTGCTCGATTTGATCAACGACATCCTGGACCTTTCGAAGATCGAGGCCGGCAAGCTTTCCATCGAGCGGACCCGGTGCAGCGTCGTATCCGTTATAGCCGACGTCGCCAGCATGATGCGCGTCCGCGCAGAAGCCGTCGATACATCCCTGTCGATCGAGTATTCCGGACCGCTTCCCGAGACCATCGAGACCGATCCCGCCAGGCTGCGACAGTCGCTGGTGAACCTTATCGGAAATGCCGTCAAGTTCACCGAAGGAGGCTCGGTGCGAATCGAGACACAACTGATCGAACGGTGGCGCGACGACGAACCGGCAGTGCGTTTCAGCGTTATCGACACGGGTATCGGCATCCCGTCCGGAAAACTCGATACGCTCTTTGAGCCTTTTGTCCAGGCCGATGCGTCTACCTCACGCGAATATGGCGGTACGGGGCTTGGCCTGGCGATCACACGCCATATCGCCACGCTGCTTGGAGGCGAACTGACCGTCAGCAGCGTCGAGGGAGAGGGAAGCACGTTTACGCTGAGAGTACCCACCGGTTCCCTGGAGGGCGTTGCAATGCTCGATAACCCGGCCGAGGCGGTTGAAGGCATGGGCCTTGACGCCGGAGGCGCCGTCACTACGAATAACAGAATTCTGTGTGGGGCGCGAATCCTTCTCGCCGAAGACGGTCGGGATAACCAACTGCTCATCAAGACCGTCCTTCACAAGGCGGGCGCGGAGGTCGAGATCGCTCCCAACGGGCGGGTTGCCGTGGAGAAGGCTACGTCCGACGAATCGGGCGGATTCGACGTCATCCTGATGGATATGCAAATGCCGGAGATGGACGGCTACGAGGCTACCAGGGTACTTCGCGAGAAGGGTCTGACCTGTCCGATAATCGCCCTGACCGCCCACGCGATGAGCAGCGACCGGGAGAAATGCCTCTCGGCGGGGTGCACGGACTACTACTCCAAACCAATCAACCGGGCATTGCTGATATCCGCGATCGCGGGACACATCGGGCGTGAAATGCCCGCTGAAACTCCCGCCGCAGACACCGTCGGCGAGGTCCCCGCGATCGAACTTCAAGACGACGTGATAACCTCCGAGTTCGCCGACGATCAGGACCTCGCCCTGATCACCGATGAGTTTGTCGACAGTCTTTCCGCCAGGACCGGACGGATGCGCGAGGCGATCGCCAACGGGTATTTCGAAGAGCTGAGACGGCTTGCCCATCAACTTAAAGGCGCCGGAGGGGGATATGGATATTCCATAATTACCGACGTTGCAAGGACCATCGAGAACGCCGCGAAGGCCTGCGACAGCGAAGCCGCCGGTCTGGCGCTCAATGACCTGGTGAAGATATGCGACGCCGTTGTCCGGGGGCGCCGCGGATGTGCCGAACACAAGGAGACGGCTTGATGAAAGTTCTTATCGTTGACGATAGCCCGGAGGCCCTTGCCGTTGCCAAGGTGCGTCTGGCGAAAGAGCGCGTGGACATTGTTTGTGCCGGTTCCGGCCGGGATGGCTTGCATGCCGCTAAGGAAGAGAATCCCGATCTGGTGTTGCTCGATCTGGACATGCCGGACATGACGGGTTTTGAAGTCTGTCGCCAACTCAAGAGCGCCCCGGAGACGTGCATGATTCCGATCATCTTTCTGACTGCCTCGGAAAGCTGCGAGGACAAGATCAAGGGCCTGGACTTCGGAGCGGTGGACTACGTGACCAAACCGTTCGACGCCTACGAACTCAGGGCGCGGGTACGCGCCGCACTGAGGACCAAGCACCTCCAGGACCTCCTGGTCGAATACGCCCAGGTCGATCCGCTGACGGGATTGGCCAACCGGAGGGCTCTTATGGAACGCATGCAGCAGGAGTGGGCGCGGATACGTCGCCACGACGGATCATTGGCGTTCGTCATGATCGACATCGACCACTTCAAGCGGGTCAACGACAATTACGGGCACCAGGTCGGAGACCGGGTCCTCTGCGAGGTCGCCCGCGCGATCGCACGTGAATGCCGCGAGTCGGACGTGCCCGCGCGCTACGGTGGAGAGGAGTTTGGAATACTCGTGCCGGATGGAAATCTTGAAAGCGGGGCCATGCTTGCGGAACGATGCCGACAATCCATCGTAAATATTCGCGTCCAGTCGGATGACGACGACGTGCGGGTTACCGCTAGCTTCGGAGTGGGGGATTCGTCCGAGGCGAACCTGTCCGAGGAGGTTATCGAACAGGCTGACGAAGCGTTGTATCGGGCAAAGCATGCCGGTCGCAATTGCGTAGAAACCTCAGCCCGCGGCGCAATCGACCACTCGGTTGACGCTGCATAGGACTGCCGCTGGGACTTTTGTGGAAATTCCATGTTTTTCGGGATTAGCATCCATGGTTAATGCAGACGCTTCATGATTCAACCGATAAGATAAGTGTTACTGGGGCTGCTTCACTAGGAGGCAGAATATCGGGGAACAGGACAGGGAGGTGATGCGATATGTCACCCAATCGGCCCCGCGTATTGATCGTAGACGACGAACCGCATATCTGTCACCTGATCAGCGAGGAGCTCTCCGACCGTGGTTTCGACTGCTGCACCACCACCAAGGGTCGCCAGGCTGAGCTTTGGCTTGGCGAGAAGCCGTTTGACCTGCTGATCGCGGATATCACCATGCCCGAGGTCGGCGGATTGGACCTGCTGGCCCATGTGTCGCGCTGTGCCCCGTCGTGCAAGGTGATCCTCGTTACCGGTATCAGCGATCGCAACAGGATAACGCATGCGATCATGCTCGGTGCGTATGATTACGTCGAGAAGCCATTCCAGTTGGACGAACTGTCCGAGATCGCCTTGCGCGCCGTGTCGAATGGAGCCGGGCTGTCACCGCTTTCGGTTCGCGCCGCCGAGGCTATGGAGACCACCACGCAGGCGCGTCAGGCGTGTCTGGACAGCGTCCAGGCGCTGGTTCGAGCCGTCGAGGCGAAGGACCCCTACACCCGCAGGCATAGCGAGCAGGTGCGCCATTACGCGATGCATTTCGCCAGGGCGATGGGTCTGCCCAAGGCGACGCTGGAATCGGTTCATGTAGCAGCCATTCTGCATGACATCGGGAAGATCGGCGTTCCCGATTACGTGCTGACCAAAACCGGCCCGCTGGTGGATGAAGAATTCGAATACATCCGTCGGCATCCATCTCTCGGGGCGGACATCCTGTCCAACATCACCCTGTTCAGGGACGAGGCCAACTTCGTTCGCCATCATCACGAGCGGTGGGACGGGGGCGGATATCCCGACGGACTCGCCGGCGAGGAAACGCCGCTGATCGCTCGGATCATAAACGTCGCCGATTGCGTCGACGCCATGCTCATGGAGCGAACCTACAAGAAGGGCTACCCGGTGGAAAAAATGCTCGGCGAGCTGACCCGCTGCTCCGGCACGCAATTTGACCATCGCGTCGCGAACGTCGCCATCCAGTGGTGCCGCCGCAACCCAGACAAGATAATCCTTCCAAACCAGGCTATGCGCGTGGCGTCGTAACCCGCCTGCGATCGATCGGCGCTGCCGTGCTACGCGGCAATCGGCGGGAAGGGGCGAGTGAGAATCCGGCAGGCTATAAGACGTAACTCCTTTATTAAAAATGGCTTAAAGAGGTATTCCACGCCGTAGGGTTTGAGGGCTTCCATCTCCGGGCGATCGTAGCGTGCAGCGGTCAGGACTACCGTTCGATGCAGCAATTCAGGCCGATTGCGCTGAAGGTGCTCCAGAATCTGCCAACCGTCCGGTTCGGGCATGATCAGGTCGAGCACGATCAGATCGTATGTGCCCGTGTTGATATAAAACAGTGCGTCCCGGCCTGAATTTACAGTGCTCACCACCGCGCCGCTTTCTGACAGGATCGACGCCAGCATGGAGGTGATTTCCTCCCAGTCGTCCACGACCAGGATTCGTTGCCCCCTCAGGAACGTCCATTTGACATTCATGGCTGCCTCCTGAGGCCGTCGGATGTCCCGGACGATCCGGGAGCGGCCTTGTTCCATTTCCGCAACCTGGAAATCAGGGTCTTGTGGCGCATGCAGATTGCCGCCTCGCATCTGTTCAGCACATGCCCGATCTCTTTGAACGTCATACCGTCGGCGTAATAGAGTTGCAGCAGCCTCCGGTCTTCTTCGCCGAGACGCCGCAGCATTACTTGGATCTGGTCTCGCAAATCGACGTCGCGAATTGTGGCGCCGGAATTTTTTTCGGAGATATTTTCCAGGCAGCTTCCGTTGACGGACAGCGGCCAGTATGGCAGTGCCGGTCCGCCCGAGCTGCTGCTGCGGCGAATCACCTTGTCCTCCCGCATGGCGTCGATCGCGAGATACCTCGCCTTGCGAATCGCGAAATTCGAGAAGGGGACACCCCTCTTGGGCATGTAGGCTTTCGCCGCCAGCGTCAGACCCCAGAGGGCGTAACTGTACAACTCGTCGCTGTCCACCCAGACGTAAGATCGCTTCAATTGGAAGGCGATGGAACGTGCCAACGGAAGATGCCGCTGCAAAAGAAGGGTTCGGAAGCTCGTTGACGCCTTTGAGATATCCATTGGGAAACCTCCTTCCCAAAGAAAGCACGATCCGCAGCCCATACGTCAGGCTTTGTCCCCAGCCAAAGGGCCGCTGCCACGTCAGCCTCCTTGCTGAACACGAAAATGCAAATGAGACAGCCGACTTGAACTCGCTCCAGGTCTCTCGGCTTCCACGAGACCTATTCTATACAGGGATATCGGTAGACGTAAACAGAATAATCATAATAATCGTAATAATTATCATAAATATTAAGGTCACTACCGTATCCGATAAATCCGCTAGCTGGCCGGCCGACCAGGGCTAACGCCGTGACAAGACGCCGTGGCAAACCATTGCGCAGGAGAACGTACCAAAGCGTACCGTTTCGTACCACTTCGGACAGATCCGCAAATCCTGGGACAACCTGGAACCACCAGGGACGAAAAAAAACGGAAAAAAACGGGGTTTGGGGACCTGGGATCAGGGTTCGAAAAGGCATAACATCTTTACTACTCGAAAGTTGCGCATCGCCCACAATCGGCTTGCCGCTCCGCAGCAGTTGTTTTTGACCTGATTCTGTTTTCAAATAACATCGGGCGCGCGTAATGCGAGCCCCCCATACTTGGGCGAATACCCACGATTGTGCTACCCGAACAGGTAACTTTTCGAAAAGCGATATGCGCAAGTCTTTATTCAGGCGGGAGATATAAAAAAATATTTTTGGAGGTAATTTCGGGCGTCCGCTGGACATTTTGAGCGCGCAAAAGGGGCGCTTTTCATGCTTATCCTATGGGTTCACAAGGAGTTGGAAACGTGTTCAACATTTACGAGCCGCGAACAAATAACAGGCATCAGGCATCAGGAAACGGCACACCGCCGAACGGCAAGCCGCATCGCAACTCTCACCCACGGTCCGATCCTGGCTTGCCGTTCGGCGGTGTTCGATGTTCGCCACGCTACGCGCAGCCCGCGCTACTTACTGAGGATGTGAACTAGTCTTCTCTGCCTGCTTTCGGATATCGTTTATCGATCCACGCGCCGATACCCTTTGCAAGCCCGGCCGCCTTCTTGGCGACTCCCTGGTTTACGGTTTCCTTGGTTCTGCCTATGCAGTTGGCGACGCCGAGGACCTTCCCGGAACTCTTGTCCACCAGTTCCACCCGCGTGACGACTTCTTCCAGCGGTCCAAGCGCCATTCCGACCAGGCTGGCGTCTTCGTAGTGCAGCGTGCGGACGCGGACAAGAAGCGTCTTTCCGGACGGTTCGTTGGGTATCTTTTTCTTGGCGAGCACGTCCGCCAGCGCCTGGGGCAGCCTGTCCCAAAGCTCCGGAGGGGTCTTCCCGCCGAAATCGTCCTTCGTTTCCAGCTCGAAACGCTTGTATATGCCCAGCGGACGGCCATCGCCCACCGCTACCGGCTGAATCGGAACAAACGTTCCCCTGGCGCCGATAATGACGCCTGCACCTTCCTTCAACGCTCGTCCCACACACCCGGGCGCGACGGCGGATACGAGCACGATAAGCAATCCCAGCGTCCAGAACGATCGTTTCATGATGTTTCCTTTCAGAAGCAGTAGTCGGTAGTCGGTAGCCGGTAGTCGGTAATGAAGCCCGTGAATCACCGTCAGCAATATCCTTGGCATATTGTAGTCGCAAGTTCAATGTTCATCAACGCAGGGCATATACGCGATAGATACGTCCCCATCCGTCGCGGTCGATCCGTTCGAGCAGGGCCGGGTCGTCCGAGGAGACCTTGGTGTGCAAAATGGCGTACCACGGTCCCGAATTGCGAAATTGCCTGTGCGTGATCATCTTGTCCCGGAATGTCCGCAGGTCTTCCGGGTTCACCTGTCCGGACCGCGGCGAGAGCACCCCGTCCAATTCGCGCACGGTTTTGGTCCACTGCTGAAGTCGCCCCGGCGTGAGATAGTAAACGTACCTGATATCGTCCGCACTGGCGACGATGGACCTTCGCGAACGCATGCGGAACTCGATGTTTCCGGTCATGAAGACGGCGTTGATCGGGGTATTTTCCAGCGCCCATTGGGCGATAGCCCTCATCTCGCGTGCCTCGCTGCGTCGCTCGGCGAGGCGTTGTACTTTTCTAGGCCGGCTTGTGGGGTCCATTCCGCTTGTGGCGAAGTCGTAGAACTGGTGCCTGAGATATCGCAGGTTGTCCGACGGCGCCAGCCAGATTACGAGGAATACTGCGCACGCCCATCGCAGCAGGGCCCTCCTGCGACGCACCAGGCGGAACAGGTTCGTCATCGCCTGGGCGAACAGCGCGTACATCGGAAGCATGAGGAACGCGGCGCACTGCGCGAAGTCGACGATTATCGGCGCCTTGTCCGTCAGCAGTCCGACGAGCTGGCTGATTCCCTGGAGTCCGAACGCGACGAACGTAGCCGTGATGATGAACCACACCCATACGCCCAGGTCGCGCACGCGGAAACGTTCCACGCGGGAGAGCACGACCCCGGCGGGTATCGCCAGCACCGCGACCCACGGAAGCCACTTCAGCAGGCTTCGGAGAATGGCCGGGTACAGGGTTTCCAGACCTGCCGCCTCGAACGCATCGTAAAGCCCCTGCGCCGAGACGCCCGCGGCGCCTTGCGACAGCTGGCTGCGAATCACGAAATAGTAGACCACGTACAGCAGCGCGCCCAGAAGCGACGCCAGAAGACATCCAAGCCCCATCGCCAGCGACGAGAAACGGAAGCGGCGGTAGCCGACGTACACGCCCAGCAGAACGAGCGTGAGGTTCATCGCGGTGATCAGGTGAAGGTTGCCCAGAAGCCCGATTACCAGGAACACCAGTAGCACGCGCCACGTATCGTGGTAATGCAGATACATAAGCACCACCGCCGGAACGAACGCCTGGACAAGCGTCGACGGCGAGATGGATGCCAGCGACCCGACGCCCCAGTGCGACCATCCGATCGTCCAGGCGATCTTGCAGCTCAGCACCGCAACGAACGCCGAGAGCGACCAGCTTCTGCATTGGCGGTACAGCAACGCGTACATACCGCACAGGTACAGCAGCACCGTGAAACCGGTCATCAGCCTGAACGGGAGAGTAAGGTCCGCATATCCGGTAGGTATCAGGAAAAAGTCCATCAGCGCCTGGAAAACCGGCGTGTGGAACAGCCACAGGTTGCTCTCTCCGAAAACCGGGTCGTTGGGGAACAGGTCCTTATCGTGCCTGCGCGCCGCGGCGGAGGCGATATTGATCTGCGACTCGCTGAGATTATCGTCGATCATCGCGACGTAAGCGAACCCAGCGGCGACGGCTGTGAATATCAATACCGCGAGAAGATGTCTGGATCGCGGAACAGGTCTCATCAGAGGCGTTTTCCCGGAAAGGTAAAGCTGATAGTATACATTCGCGCGCAACAGAGGCAATAGGCCCCATGAAGCAACACGAAACAAGTCCCGATCCGTTCGTCCGGTCCGTCGCGCGATTCATCGACGGGCGACGCCTCATTTCGCGCGATCAAGGCGTGCTGGTGGGCGTCTCCGGAGGGGCCGACAGCGTAGCGATGCTGGCTGCGCTTGTCGAACTGGCGCGCGAAGATGGGCGGGCGTATCGCCTTACCGTCGCGCACTTGAACCATCTTCTGCGCGAACAGGCTTCCGATGACGCGGCGTTCGTGGAGGAACTTGCCGAACGTTGGGGTCTTCCGTGCATCTCGCAAACGTGCGAGGTCGCCGCCAGGGCGCGGCGAGGCGGTGAAAGCATCGAGCTGGCGGCGCGGAACGCACGGCTGGACTTCTTCAACCGGGCCGCCGCCCAGGTCGGCGCGACCGCCGTCGCCGTGGCGCATCACGCGGACGATAACGTGGAGACCGTCCTGTTCCGCCTGTTCCGCGGAACACACCTGCGCGGACTTGCCGGAATCCCCGCCGATCGCGAGCTGCCCTGCGGCGGTATTCGCCTGGTGCGACCGCTGCTGGGCGTCCGTCGGGTGGAGATCGAGGAGTTCTGCTCTCGCCGCGGCCTTTCCTGGCGGACGGACGCCACGAACGCCGAGACGCGATTCGCGCGGAACTTCCTGCGAAATGAACTGCTGCCGATGCTGCGCGAGCGGTTTGGCGGAGGCGTGGACGAGGCGGTGGGGCGACTGGCGTCCGCGGCAGGGGACGCCGAAGAGGCGCTGAGCCTGCTTGCCGGCGATCTGCTGGGACGCAGCGTGATGGATATTGCGCCCGGCAGAATTGTCCTGGACGCGAACCTGCTCGCCGAGGCGTCGGATGCCGTTCGCCTTCACGCCGTTCGCTCGGCCCTTGAACGGATCGACGCGCCGATGCGAGAGATGTCCGCGGAACGACTTGCCGAGCTGGCCGCCCTTGTCGATGCGGACGGTCCAACGGGGATTTCGCTGCCCGGGGCATACGCCGCCAGGCGGGAAAGGGACGAACTGGTAATCGAGGCGGCAAGTTGCGATTCGTGCGGGCCGATCCATCTGTCCGTTCCGCGGCCCGGCGAGCTAACGCTTCCGGGCGGCATGCGCGTTCGCTGCGATTTCGCCCCGATGGATCGAGAAGCGTTCGATGCCCACTGCCGCGACAACTCTCCCGGCGTGGAAATGATCGATGCCGACTGCGTCCACGGCCCGCTCGTCTGCAGAACTCGCGAGGACGGCGAGAAGTTTCACCCGCTCGGCGCGCCCGGCAGCAAGTCCGTGAGCGACTTCCTGACGGACCTCAAGCTGCCCTCGCGCCTTCGCCGGCAGGTGCGATGTATCTGCGACACGGAGGGCATCGTCTACCTCGCGCCGCTGCGCATCGCCGATCGCGTGAAGGTCACCGGCGAAACCGAACGCATCCTGCGAATCGTCGTTTCCGTTCCGCAAAGTCCGGGCGATCGGACCGTGTGAAAGCGTTTCGCCTTGACGCGTCGCCGCTGGACGGGTAGAAGTCAAAATACATGGGCGCTATTGCAAATCTCGGTCGGCGGACTGTCGGAAGCCTCGCCTCGATGGGCGACTTCTGCCGGTTCTCCGGGCGTGCGTGGAGAGGCGTCTTCACCACCGGGATGCAGCGGACCTCCCTGCGGATGCTGCTTCGGCAGTTCTACGAGATCGGCACGCAGAGCATCCCCGTCGTCATGATAACCGGCGCGTTCGTCGGCGCGGTCCTTGCCGTCCAGACGATAGTCCAGTTCCGCAGTATCGGGATGATCGACCGGATGGGAACCATCGTGAACCTCTCCACGCTGAGAGAACTCGGGCCGGTGCTCACCGGAATGATCCTCGCCGGACGGGTCGGAGGAGGGCTTACCGCGGAGCTTGGTACCATGCGCGTCACCGAGCAGATAGACGCGCTGAGCGCCATGGGAACCGACCCGATCAACGTGCTGGTGGTTCCGCGAGTCATGGCCTGCGTGCTGCTTATCCCGATGCTCGTGATATACGCAGACTTCATGGGTATCCTCGGCGGATACGTTGTAAGCGTGCATATCTACGGGGTCAGTGCAGCCGACTACTGGACAAAGGGAACCGAGACCGTTACGAACTTCGATATCTTCTACGGGCCGATGAAGAGCATCTTCTTCGGCATAGCGATCAGCCTGATAAGCTGCTACAAGGGCTTCAAGTGTTCCGCCGGAGCGGCGGGGGTCGGCAGGGCGTGCACCGAAAGCTTCGTCGCCAGCTTCATGGCTATCATCACGCTGGACCTCTTCCTCGGGATGTTCCTGAACACGATTTATGAAAGCCTTTACGGGATAACACCCGTTCTGTGACCGCCACGTTTTACGAATAGTGAGCCACCCATGAATAATCCAATATCGAGCTGGCGGAAACGCCATCGCAATCCGACGAGCTTCTGGCTGCACATGATCGGCATTCCCGCGTGCTTTATTGCGGCGCCGCTGATGCTGGTTTTCCGGTTATGGCTGCTTGCGGCGGGACTGTTCATATCGGGATATGCGCTGCAGTTCATCGGGCATCTCATCGAGGGCAACCGATCCGGCGAGGAAATGCTCATCCGAAGATTGATGGGAAAAAAATAGGGTGGCCTGGCTTCGCCAAGATTACACCGCTTGTCTTTTGTCCGCAAATCGATATAAAGGCTTGCAATTTCTGGCGAAATGTGCATAATAGCGGGTCGTTCGCCGGATATAAGTCCTGCGGGCATGCTCACAGTAGCAACGGCGGGAAGCACCAAGGAGAAGAGGCTCACTTCGCGTTTGTTCTGTGGGTGGGAACTCCTTTATCCAAGAGAGGTTATGCTTTCTCGCCAAGGGTGCGGGCAAAGTTTTTCACAAAAAAAACACAGAAAAATCGGCGTTTCCCGATTACGCGCGCTACAATGTTATGCGAGTTCAGGGAAGAGCCGCTGGGAAGGCTCGTCACCCGGTTGAAATTACGGAGGATGGGTCTGGAGTAGTTGGCCGCTTTTCAGGCTGTTTGATCCACCTTGCTCATGTTTGCGTTCGATGTTCCGGCTTGCAGGTTGCTTTCGGGAACGGTGTTGAGGTTTTTGTTTTTCGCTCGCTCAATCACGGATGCTTGGGCCCCGCCGGTACGTCAGCATGCAGGGAAAATTGCTTAAGGCTTGTGGAATGGCACTTTACGCTCAGCTCACGCTTCTATTGGTGGTTCGTCCCCTTGGGGCTGTGTGCGCTTCCACGTCCGAAACGGTTTTCTCCGGTTAGTTCTGTTAAATAATGCAAAAACCCGGCTGTGTTGAGACAGCCGACGAAGTAGCAGAAAACCCAAGACAGATATTCCATTAACCCGTTTCCCCGCTCAGGGAAACACTGCTCACAGAAAGGAGCTTAGAAATGGTTACCGCGACGACCACTTATAAGCGAGCAGCAGCAAACGGAATGGCTTTCCTCAGAAAGCTGTCCGACGACGAAAGGGCGACTTACGCTCGGATTCCAGAGGAGATAGATTTCGTTCCTCATCCGTCCTTTCAACTTGCCTCGACCGAGGGCAGGCTCTTCGGCGAGGATGCGGAAACGGTAAACGTTCCGCAGTGGACGCAGTATCCGGAAGTTCCGGAAGAAATCGCCCCCAGGCAGAGAGGCAAGGCTACTCTCAGCGACGAGGACGAAGCAAAGCTGTTTCTGTCTTACAACTACGCCCGGTATCGCCTGGCGAAGTTGATTGACGCCCAGACGCGGCGAAAGAGCGCCACGCGGGCGCGGGAAATGGCCCGCTGGTACGCACGCGCGCTGAAATGCCGCGCGAACATTGTCCGCGCGAATATGGCGCTGGTGCTGGCGATGGCGAAACGCACGCGCATCCCCAACGTCGATTTTACGGAGATAGTCTCCGAGGGGAACATGGCCCTTCTGCGCAGCGTCGAGAAGTTCGACGTTTCGCGCGGGTTCAAGTTCTCCACGTACGCCTGCCGGGCGATCCTCAAGAGTTTCAACCGCCAGGCGACCAAGACGGGCAGGTATCGCCAGCACTTTCCGACCGAGTACGATCCCGAGTTCGATCGGAGCGATTACGACCTCAAGAAGCACGATATGCAACTGGCAGAGTCCATCGACTCGCTTCGGGAAATCCTGTCCCGCAACGGTGCAAAGCTGAGCGACGTTGAGCGGACGATCGTCCTTGAGCGGTTCGCGATGGGATCGCACAAGAAAAAGCGGACGCTGGCGGAGGTAGGGCAGATGGTCGGCCTGACTAACGAGCGCGTTCGCCAGATCCAGAACGTCGCGCTCAGCAAACTTCGCATGGCGCTGGATGAGAGTTATTTGAAGGTGTAAGGCGACGTGTGAATCGCTTATGCGCCGGTAACGTAATTTGCGACAGCCCACGGATTGCAATCCGTAGGCTGTTGCTCTAATTGCAATCCATCTTCGGGTCGATATACTGTGAAACTCTCAGGCGGGCGTGTAGCTCAGTTGGCTAGAGCGCATCGCTTACACCGATGATGTCACAGGTTCGAGTCCTGTCACGCCCATCCGTCATTGTCCCGCCGCCTGTGGGCAGGGGGGGCATTGCCCTTGAGGGCAGGCCGTCTTGCGCGAAAACCGCGCGGGGCGAGTGACTTGCTTTCCGGGGCGCCATGCCTTACAAGTGCGGCGAGATTCCCTATCGACCTTCGGACGGCATCAATGAGGAGAAAACGATGGCACTTTACAGCGTCGATGAAGTTTTCCAGATCGCGATCCAGATAGAGCAGGCCGGGCAGATATTCTACGAAACCGTCGCACGCGCGAGCATCAGTCCGGTCGTTGCCCAAATGTGCCGGCACCTGGCGGGTCAGGAAAATGTCCATATCCAGCAGTTCAGCGCGATGCGGGACGCAGCCGTCGAAAAGTCCGAAAAGCGGAGGATGCCGATGGAGAAGATGGAATTCGTCCAGGCGATGACGCAGGACGAGGTGCTCCCGATGGCGCAGGAGGCAAAACGGGTCGCTTCCGAGTGCGGCCTGGACGAGGTGCTGGAGATGGCCATTCGAATGGAAAATGACGCCGTGGCGTTTTACACGGAGTTGCTCGAGGCCGTCGACGAACAGGACGCCGCAGGCGTGCGGGCGATCATCGATCAGGAGAAGGCCCACGCGATTCAACTGACCGAAGCGAGGGCGGAACTGGAAGCGTGAATCGATCTGATCCGAATATTTCGTAACCACAAAGGGTGTTCATTTTGAAAGTATCCGGCGACGGCAGTGATCGTTTTTGACATGAAACCTTTTGTATTCTTTGTGTTCTTTGTGGTGAAAAATCCGGGTTGATACGGACGGAGAAATCGAACGTGTCCGACGAGCAGGAAAACAAAAACTATTTCGTTCATGAGAGCGCGTACGTCGACGAGCCGGTGGATATCGGCGAGGGTACGAAGATATGGCATTTCGCGCACGTCATGAGCGGCGCGAAGATCGGAAAGCGCTGCATCCTGGGACAGAACGTTCTCGTCGCCGGCGGCGTTGTCATCGGCGGCAACGTCAAGATACAGAACAACGTCGCAATCTACACCGGGACTATCGTCGAGGACGACGTTTTCCTGGGCCCCAGTTGCGTGCTGACCAACGTGACCAACCCGCGCAGCCAGATCGTCCGTCACCGCCTTTACGAAAAGACACTCATCCGTCGCGGCGCTACGATAGGGGCCAACGCCACAATCCTCTGCGGTATCGAGATCGGCAGGTACGCCTTCATCGCCGCCGGCGCTCTTGTCGCCGCGTCCGTGCCGGACTATGCCCTGATGATGGGCGTTCCCACGAAACAGCGTGGCTGGATGAGCCGCCATGGTCACCGTCTGGAAAACCCCGATACCGATGGTATCATGGTCTGTCCGGAAAGCGGGTACCGATACAGGGAGGCCTCGCCCGGCGTCCTGAAGTGCCTGGATCTGGACGAGGAGGCGCCCCTTCCGGCGGAATTTGCCGAGGGAAAGAAAACGTACGACGAATTCAAAAAGCAGTAGTCAGTAGTCCGTATCCCGTAGTCAGTAAAGACGTTGCGATTACCGATTAAAAGTGTTTAGCAGTGGGTGGAACACCCACTGAAAACGACAAAAACGAAGGAAGGAATACATGCAAGTTCCCCTGCTGGACCTGAAAGCCCAATATGCGACGATCAAGGACGAATTATCGCCCGTTATCGAAGATGTAATGGACAGCCAGTACTTCATCGGAGGACCGGCCGTACAGGAACTCGAAGGTCTCATCGCCGGGTACAGCGGCTGCAAGGGCGCCGTCGGCGTTTCCAGCGGAACCGACGCGCTGGTGCTCAGCCTCATGGCGCTTGGGATCGGGGCCGGCGACGAAGTTATCACGACGCCGTATACGTTTTTCGCAACGGCTGGGAGCATCCGCCGGACTGGTGCGAAGCCGGTGTTCGTGGACATCGAGCCGGACACGTTCAACATCGATACCGCCCGGATCGCCGCAGCCGTTACGGACAAGACCCGCGCGATCGTACCGGTCCACCTGTTCGGGCAGATGGCCGATATGGACCCGATCATGGAAATCGCGGAAAAGCGCGATCTGTACGTGATCGAGGACGCCGCACAGGCGATCGGCGCGACGTACAAGTCCGCCAAGGCAGGCTCGATCGGCACGATGGGGTGTCTGAGCTTCTTTCCCAGCAAGAACCTCGGCGGGCTTGGCGACGGTGGAATGGTCGTCACGCAGGACGAGGAGTTACTCGAACGTCTTCGGCAAGGTCGAAATCACGGCCAGAACCCCAAGTACTACTACAAGTGGGTGGGCGGCAACTTCCGGCTGGATACGCTCCAGGCGGCTGGGCTTATCGTCAAGCTCCGCCACCTGGACGACTGGTCCGCAAAACGCCGCGCCAACGCCGCGAAGTACGACGCGATCTTCGCTGAGATCGAACCGGTTACGACGCCGCCTGTTCGCGATTACAACGTGTCGATCTACAACCAGTACGTGATCCGCGTTCCGCGTCGCGATGAGTTGCAGGCGTTCCTCAAGGACAGCGGGATAGGCACGGCTGTCTACTATCCGCTGAGCCTGCACGAGCAGGAATGTTTCGCCGAGCTTGGGTATAAGCGGGGCGATTTCCCCGTCTCGGAAGCCGCCGCCGATCAGACGCTCGCCCTTCCGGTATATCCCGAGCTGACCGACGAGCAGATCGAATACACCGCCGGGAAGGTTCGCGAATTTTTATCTTGAGCGTTCGGAGCGTGCGATGAAAACTCTGAAACTTGTAACGATCGTCGGAGCGCGCCCGCAGTTCGTCAAGGCGGCCGCTCTCAGCAGGGCGATCGCCGCGTTCAATGGTTCCGACGGCGACGTAACGATCGACGAGCGGATTGTCCACACCGGCCAGCATTACGACGAGAACATGTCGAAGGTCTTCTTCGATGAGTTGGGCATCCCCGCCCCACAAGTGAACATCGAGGTCGGAAGCGCCCCGCACGGCCGGCAGACCGGCGAAATGCTTTCGGGGGTCGAGCAAATTCTGCTGGACGAAAGGCCGGACCTTGTGCTGGTCTACGGCGACGCGAACTCGACACTCGCCGGCGCCCTGGCGGCTGCGAAACTGTCGATTCCCGTCGCGCACGTCGAGGCGGGCGTCCAGGACCGCATGCAACGAACGCCCGAAGCTATCAACGGCGTCCTGGCCGATTGCGTCGCGACGCTGCTGCTGTGTCCGACGGAGAGGGCGGCGCGGAATCTCGCCGAGTGCGGAATTACCGAAGGCGTCCACAACGTCGGCGACGTCATGCACGATTCGTTTCTCAGGCATCTGCCAGCGGCGAGGGAAAAAAACTATGCGCTCGAGTTGCTGGGGTTGAAAGACAAGTCGTACTACCTTCTTACCGTCCATCGCGCGGAGAACGCGGACGACCCGTCGCGACTGTCCGGTATCGTGGAGGCGCTCGGGAACCTCGGAAAGCCCGTGGTCTGGCCGCTGCATCCGCGAACGCGGGAGGCGCTGCGGGAAATGCGGGCTGAGCTTGGCGGGTACGTCCACACGATAGCCCCCGTCGGGTACCTGGACATGATCTCGCTGGAAGCGGGCGCGCGGATAATCCTTACCGACTCCGGCGGGGTGCAGAAGGAGGCGTATTGGTCCTCCGTGCCGTGCGTTACGCTGCGCGACGAAACGGAGTGGGGCGAACTGCTCGACGCCGGGTGCAACCGTCTGGCGGGCACTGACGCGGAGAAAATTCTCGCAGCCGTCGCTGCTGTCGAGGCACAGGACTGTTCGCTGCCGACGGAGATGCCCACGGAGATATTTGGCGACGGCAGAAGCGCGGAAAAAATCGTGTCACTTCTTGCCGGGAGCGTCCTGTCCGTCACGCCCTGACGATTTTTCCCCTTCCGCACCGGGCGGATTCAGCGGCGCGTACTCCGGAACGATCTTCCGGAAAGCCTCTATCGTCTTGGCGCGGTCTTGCAGGTTCTGGAACTTCTCCAGCCCTTCGATGGCCTCGGATACCTTTTCCGGGTCCTGCGACGTGTGTTTCCAGACCATTACCTTCGGATGGACGGTCGGCTCGATGTCCTCGCCACTGGTGCGAAGTTCCTCGAAGAGTTTTTCTCCAGGGCGAACGCCGCTGAATACGATGTCTATGTCCTCGTCGGGACGGAACCCGCTGAGCGTGATCATCTGCCTGGCGAGGTCAACGATCTTCACCGGTTCGCCCATGTCCAGAAGGAAGATTTGACCGCCCTGGCCCATTGTGGCGGCCTGGAGAACCAGTTGCGCCGCTTCCGGGATCGTCATGAAGTACCGCGTCATCTCCGGGTGTGTCACCGTTACCGGTCCGCCGGCGGCGATCTGCTTGCGGAAGGTCGGAACCACCGAACCGCTCGATCCGAGGACGTTTCCGAACCGGACCGCCTTGAACTGTGTTTTGCAATCATCGCGGCCGTTGAGGGACTGGGTGTAAATCTCCGCGATTCGCTTGGAGCAGCCCATTATCGACGACGGGTTCACCGCCTTGTCGGTCGAAATCATGACGAATTCCGCCGCTCCGTAGCGGATGGACGCATCCGCGACATTCTTGGACCCGAAGATGTTGTTCTTGACCGCCTCGCAGGGGTTCTGCTCCATAAGCGGAACGTGTTTGTGAGCGGCTGCGTGTATTACCACCTCCGGACGGTGCTTCTCCCACAGGCTCATCACGCGCTGCCTGTCGAAGATGTCGCAGATGCACGGAATCGTCGGTATTTCCCGGTGCGTTTTCTTCAGTTCGTTCTCGATGTCGAACAAGGGCGTCTCGGCCTGCTCGACGAGGATCAGCCTTGCCGGTTCGTACAGCGAAACCTGTCGGCACATTTCCGAACCGATACTGCCCCCCGCGCCGGTGATAAGCACCCGCCTGTTGCGGATGAACTTCGCGACGGCGCAGGCGTCCAGCTCGACCGCCTCCCGTCCGAGAAGGTCGTTGATGTCAACCGGCCGGATCTGCGAGACCGTCACGCGCCCGTCGATAAGATCGCCAACGCCTGGAAGCGATTGGAACTTCAATTTCGTGCCGCTGCACAGCTCGATTACGCGACGAAGCTCCTTCTGGGTCGCTCTCGGCATGGCGATGATGATTTCTTCGATCTCTTCATCTTCGCAGACCTGGCGAATCTCGGAGGTCGGACCCAGCACGGGAATCCCGTGAATCGTGATCCCCTGCTTGCCCGGATCGTCGTCGACCAGGCCGACGACACGGAACCGCTCGACGCGCATTCGATGGATTTCCCGGATGATCGCCTCGGCGGCGTTACCCGCACCGACGATAAGAACGCGACGGACGCCTTCGGCGGAAATTGGACGCAGCTCCTCGCGGTACAGGCGATAGCCCAGCCTCGCGGTGCATACCAGGAACACCGTCGCAAGGAAGTCCAGTACGAGTACGCCCTTGGGCAGCATCCTGAAATACGTCCCCACGTAGGGCATCGGCAGGCGTTTCATCCACGTGACGGGAACGTAGAAACTCAGCAGCCATATCAGGAAAGTCGCCAGCACGTACCACCAGCAGGCGAAGAGAATGTTGGCGATATCACGAATGCTCGCGTACTGCCATCCGCCGCGAAAGAGCTTCATTCGCCAGAAAATGAACAGCTTGAACAGCAGGAAAAGCGGCAGGAAACGCAGGAAAGACTCGTGGAACCAGTTCTGCCTGGTTGCGCCTGGGCCCGCGTCGTACCAGACAAGGTATGCCAGCAGAAGCGCAACGAAAAATAACGCCGAGTGAGTCACGACGTTTACGAGGAATCGATGCCCAAGAGCGAACGATTCCAGGCGCCTCCATACACTGAAGCCGCCACCGTTTGTTATAGATTCCTGATCGGGTTCGGGCATAGTTTCATTTCGAGTCGAGAGAGGCCACACTGTAATGCATCGGCATCACGGGTGGAACGATTTAGTTATAACTGGTTGCGCCATGCGGAGGCGACCGGTGCCGCTCCAGGCATTTGCAGCGGAAGGGTTTCGTGGTCGGCGAACCGGGATCTCGCCTTTTATCTACCGGTCGAGGCGGTGGACGCCGCGGCGACGGGAGTTGCGTTTTTATCGGAGTTCAAAGCATCGGCGGGTTTTGGTTTTGTGGTAGTCGCCGGCTGGGTCTTCGGATGCAGGGGCCCCGATATTTTACCGCTTGCGAGCATGCCCGCCCAGAACGTATCGATCGCTTCGGCCAGTTCAGGTGTCGCCGCGTATCTCGCTGCCGTCGCAAGGTACTCGCGGGCGACTTCGCCCCGGCCACCGAACCATTCGAAGTAGGCGAGGACCAAATGCGCCTCGGCGTCCGTCGGTGCAGACCGCACTTGCTTCCTGAGACGCTGAAGATGTTGGGCATACGTGATTCGATCGCCGTAGAAATCCCTCGGTCGTAACGGTACCAGTGGCAGTTCGGGGAAATATCTCAGGGCTCTGGAGATATAATTCGCGGGCTTGGCGTAGCTCACGGTTGACAGCGCAAAGGCTGTATGCGCCAGACTCAGCAGGCTTTCAGGGTCTCGACCTCCGATGTCGTTTGCGAGTTGGAATTGCAGCCGGGCGTTTGTGAACCGCCCATCGCGAAAGGCCTCCTCTCCCCGTTCCAGGAGGTCTTTGTATCGACTGGGCTCGGCTGGGACCAGGGAGCTCACCGCCTTCGAGTTTGCATCCCCGCCCATGGAACCGGCGCCGAGAGCTTCCAGATATGCGTGCGCCGCCCCCAGGATGGGGCGGTTCCCTGAAAGCAGTGCCTTTCCGACGCCTCCCGATCCACCGGGAGACTGCACCGCTGAACCTGACGGCGTATACAGTCTTGAACCGGCAGGAGCGGGCTTGATCAGGCCAGTCGTACTGCCGGAGGAGGATCTCGAACTTGCCAGGGAACTCCTTAACGAGAAACTCAAGGCGCTGCCTATCGTGCTGCGAAGGGCGGCTCCACCGGTACCCGGAGAAGGTTTTGCAAGGGTTCCCAAACCGTAGGAATAGGTATTGAAATTGTAGGACGCGCCCGATTGCCCGATGGTTTGTAAGTTGCCTGGAGTCGAAAGGGTTATTCGCGAGCGCGATTGCGCCGGCAGGCTGCCCGGGCCGATTGTGCAGACAACGAACACCGCTGCGAGGGCAACCCGTAAAACGCTCTTGTGAAGCTCACTTGACATTACGTCTACTCCTCTATCTATAATACTATCGGTATGTTGATTAGGGTTCCATCATTTTCAAGTTTTACACAGTTGCGCCGCCCCGCGGGGTCCGGTGCGACGCGATCTCGACCGGTTGTGTCGGGCAAACCGGCCCGCCCGGTGCGACTTATCGCCGTATCCATAGCAGTGATAAGTATTTGCTGTGGTGGTGCGTCGGCGCAGCAGCTTCTGGAAGGCTTCGAGGATCTATCGACGGTTCGTGCCAAGCGCGGGCGATTGCTGCCGGTAAAGGCCGGTGACGGGCTTACGCAGGGAAAGCAGGCGGCGATGCTTCCCGCCGGCGCCGCTGTAATGGTCAAGCTCAACGGCGCTGATTGCGTAAAGTTGCCCTGGCTGAGAATCGACACGTTCACCTCCGAGGCGTCCGGTCAGCGAATCGATATATCGTTTACGGGAGGCGGCGTTTTTGCGGCCACGACGGCGCGCGTCAAGCTCGGCAGGGATACGCTTTCCGTGCCGCTTTCGGTGATCGTTCCGCCCAGGCCGACGGGTTGGCCTGATGCGACGATAACCCTCTCGCTGCGCAACGCCGGCGATTCCCCGCTGATCATGGATAACGTTCGTCTTTCCCCCGCCGACAAAGGCCCACCTGAAACTCTGCTGCTGGATTTCGGTCCGGGCGGACAGGCGGTCTGGCCGGGATTTGACGGCGTAACCGGCGACGACGAGCACCTGCTCTGGGCCGAGGGCCCACGCCTGCGTCGGGCAAGCAAACCCTATCCCGATCCGCTGGGCGGCGATTTCTTCGGTCCGCTCGTACCACGCAGGTCCACTGAACGATTCGATATTATTGCGCCCGGGAGAAAGAGCGCAGTCGCCTGGTTGTGGGTAACCTTCAACGGCCTTTACGGCAGCCGATCGCCGGATCGACTCCTAAAGTTTCAGGGACGGACACTGCTCCAGCATCGTTCGACGCTTCAAGGGCTTCTCGGTCCCGATGGACTGATGGCCGGCGCAGATGGAAAGTGGACGCCCGAATGGTTCGATTCGAAGTTCATGGAGCAATTCGGAAGGTCCTTCGAATTGCTCCTCAAGCCTGGCAGAAACAGCGTATCTTCGTTCGGCTGCCAGGTGGCGGCGCTTGTGATGGCGCCGGTTTCTCAAAAAAAGGCGCTGGCGAAGTTCGTCGATACGCTCCAGAAAGACATATCGACCTACCGTCGCCAGTTCATGTTCGGCTATCGTCGCCGGCTGCGGTGCGACCTGAACCCCACCGACCAGGAGAAGAAGTCGGGCTTGATGGTGTTCCAGCCACCACCCGACGGGGCGCTGCGGGCGGATTGGACTCCGGCGGCCGGCGATCGAAAACAGACGATCAGAGTTATTGTGCCAAACGGAGGCGCGGCGATAGTGCCCCTGGTTGTCGTTCCAACGCATCGATCATCCAGCCTGCGGGCGTTCGTGTCGAGCTTGCGGAAAGAGGGCGGACGGACTATTACCGCGCAGGCTGCACATATGAAAGTCCGGTTCGCGCAGCGTGTTGCTCGACGGAGGCGCGCGGAGGTCGAGTTTCAGCCGTGGATATTGCTGGACCGTCACGGGCCCGTAACTGAAAAGAGTGTCGTTCACCTGGCCGTGTCGATGCGACTGGGTCGCGACGTTGATCCGGGCATTTATTCGGGCACTATCCGATTGAGCGGTTCGAGCGGTTCTGTGCGGGTGCCGCTGGAGGTCGAAGTCGTAGATGTCGGCGAGGAAGCGAAAAGCTCCCCCATAGTCGGCACCACGGGCAATTCCACAATTAACGTCGTCTACCGTGCATTGTATCAGAAGATGTCTCCCGCCCAGCGGAATGCGGTTACGGTTAAAATCCGCCGGCTGCTCCTCGATAATGGTTTGACAAATCTTCTGATCCAGGCGCCGAGATTTCGTAGAGGCATGGGGGTGAACGATAGCGTCCTTCAGGAAGACTTGCGACGATATCCACGGGACCGGACGCCGGGTACGCTCATCCTGGATATGTATTGGCCGTTCTGGAACCTGGCTGAGAACAATATCCCTCCGGAAAGTCCGGCGTACCGTGCCGCCATGAGACGCCTGGTCGCGAGGGCGAAGTTGCTTACCGAGCAGGACGAGGCGTCCGGAAACATGTTCTACGTTGGATGGTGCACGACGGGGGCGGGCCTGTCGAACGTCTCTCGCAAAGCCGCCACCGTGGCGACCGCCGGTGGCGAAACGCTGACGGCTGTTTATCTGTCCGTTCTGGAAAACATCTCGCCCCGGAAATTCGACCGGTTGCTGGCGCCGTTCCACAATTTCATCGTTACCCCGGCGGGCAAGGGATACCGCGAAATGTTCCTGCGATTGAAAAAAACAGGCCGGGGACGGAAGGTCTTTGTTTACGTCGGGCAACCCGATCGCTACCTGTCCGGTTTCTTCGCCCGCGCCGTCGGCGCGGATGGATGTTTCGTCGGCGGAATTGCCAGACGGTCCGGGCCGTACGACGGCGAGAACTTCAACGGTAGCGGACTGTTCGCCATCATCCCATCCGGGGACTTTGCAGCGACGGTGGCCTCGTTGCGATTGCAGCAGGGCGTAGAAGATTACATCCTGCTTGCACGCGCCCAGGCGATGCTGAAAAAGGCCGTCGACGCGAAGAAACCCGACGCCGCCGAAAAACTCGCAGCCGTCATAAAAGACATCTCCTCGCAAGCCGTGTCCGGAGCGAGCCTGCATTTCGACAACGGTACATTGCGAACATACTCCGTCACGCACGGGCGGATGGAAGCATGGCGGCAATCGCTCATCCGCGAGATGGGCGCACTTGCCGCGTCGTTGAAGGCGCCGTAGCACGCATCGCCGGTGTGGAATGCGGACGCTTGCGGCGGCGTGGACACCTGCTACAATGCCCCTCCGTCCGGAGGCGCTTTTAATTGTAAGCTTGCCGCCGGGCTACGCCGACACCGAAAAGGATCAAGTAAAATGGAACTAAAAATATCGGATCGTCTGGGCGCGCTGCCGCCGTACCTGTTCGCCGACCTGCGACGGAAAATAGCCGACGCGCGCGCGAAGGGCGTGAACGTCATCACGCTGGGAATTGGCGATCCGGACACGCCAACGCCGGATCCGGTAGTGCGGGAGCTTATCCGCGCGATCGACGACAGGAAGGACCAAAATCGCCACCGGTACGGCTGCGACGTGCCGGCTGAGGCCTTTCCCGTCGCGGCCCGGAATTTCTACAAGCGGCGATGGGACGTCGATCTGCAAGACGACCAGCTCGTCTGCACGATGGGATCGAAGGACGCAATCGTCAAGTTGTGCCTGGGCGTGCTGAATCCGGGCGACGTGGGAATTGCACCACAGCCGGGCTATCCGACGTACAATATCGCCCACGTTTTTGCGGGCGCGTCCACGTACTACGTCCCGCTGCGAGCGTCCAACGACTTCCTGATGGACTTCGACGAGATACCGACCGACGTGCGACGGCACGCCAAAATACTCTGGCTGAATTACCCGAACAATCCGACGACGGCGATTGCGACGGTGGATTTCTTTGCCCGGGCGGTCGAGTTCGGCCGGGCCAACGACATCCTGATCATGCACGATTCCGCATACAGCGAAAATACCTATGACGGATATTCGGCGCCGAGCATTTTGCAGGTCCCCGGCGCGGCGGATACGGCCGTCGAGTTCTTCTCGCTGTCCAAGGCGTTTAGCATGACCGGCTGGCGAGTCGGGTTTCTCGCGGGCAACGCCTCTGCCGTCAACGCGCTGAAACTGGTCAAAAACAATGTCGATAACGGAACACTTCGCGCGGTGCAGCTGGCCGCAGCGAAGGCGCTCGACCTTGCCGGGGAGATCATCCCTCCGGTCAACGAGATCTATCGGCGCAGGCGGGACATGGTCTGCGACGCGCTGGAAAAAGCCGGCTGGCCCGTCCGCAAGCCCAAGGCGACGATCTACGTCTGGGCGCCCGTGCCGGAAAAGTACGAAGGCTCGTCCGGCGCGTTCGCCGAGGACCTGCTGAACACAGCCGGCGTCGTCGTAACGCCCGGGCTGGGGTACGGGGCGGCAGGCGAAGGTTTCTATCGCATCAGCCTGACCTACCCGGACGACGTCCTCGCCGAGGCGCTCGGGCGGATCGTGGAGACGGCGAAGAAATAAAGCCGCAGGGAAGATGGCCGTCTTTGCCTGAGGTTAATTCTTCCCGTAATAGGCATGGAGGAAATCGTCCCGAGAAATGCCTGCCTGCGTGCAGATCATCCGCAACGTTGAACCTTTGATCGTTCGATGAGCGGGCATGGTCAAAGGCGTGGTGCCACCGTCGGAATTCGGCCGACGCATCTGGATGTGCTCACGGTACCGTATCAACTCGAAACCAAGCTTTTCCAATGCGCGAATTACCTGTCGTTTCGGTGCGTCTCGCGGGAATTTGCCCATCAGAGGGCAACCTCCGCCTCGGCGATAAATGCCTCAATTGCCGGGCTGTCGGACTGGAGGCTTTCGGGGCCAAACTCGCGCATATGCGCCTGAATGGCAGAGGTCACGTCCGCCAAAGCCTCCTCGTAGGTCTCACCCTGTCCGACGACTGTTCCTTTCATCCCAAGCGGATAGGCGATATAGCCATCCTCGGCGTGCTCGATAACCACCTTGACGCGGCTGGTATTGTTCTTCCCTGTTACCTTCATGACAAGCCTCTGATTTGACGGTGCGTATAGATTTTCCAATCTGGAACCATCATATCGACAGGCCATGGCGCGGGCAAGTTTTATTGCGTTCCAGGGTTTTTCCGCATGCGTTATTTGCCCTTTCGCACTTCCTCCTTGATTCGCTGGACGTGTCCTCGGCCCAGTGCTTTGACCTCGCACCCCAGCTCGAAGTACCGTCGGATCTTCTCGTCGGACAGGATGGCGAAGCAGTCGATCACGGCAAGCGGTCCGCCCGCCCAGCGGACCAGCTGCTCGGGGTCCAGCTCCAGGTACGGCGAGTGGGGCACAGCCAGTATGACCGCCTCGCTACCCTTGAGCGCCTTGGGCAGGTCGCTCTGGACGCGGATGTTCACGAGATCGTCCTGGTTGCGGAAGAACCGGCTCCACGAATGGCCGGGCGCGGGGTAGGTTTCCTGTTTTTCCAATTCGTACCAGTGCTCGACGTACGGATCGTGGACGCGCATCTCCGCGCCCATTTCCGTGAGCTTGCGGACGACCATTTCGCTGCCGCTGTAGCGCGTGTCGCCGACGTCCTGGCGGTAGCTCGCCCCGCAGATCAGCACGTCCGCCCCGGCGATGTAGCGCCCCATGTTCCGCAGGGCGTCGCGCGTAAGTTCCGCTACGTGCAGCCCGCGCGTATCGTTCGTGTCGATCGCCTGCGGCGTGATCTTGAATACGCTGTCACCGTCCTCGAAACCCAGTATGTGCCGGTACGCCCAGTAGCCCAGCCCGCCGTCCTTGGGAAGGCAGTACCCGCCGATACCCGGGCCCGGGAAGATGATATTGCTGTGTGTCGGACGCATCTTGATGGCGTTGACGACCTTGATCAGGTCCACGCCGTTGCGCTCGGCGAAGAGGGACCACTCGTTCAGGAACGCCAGCGTCGTCGCCCGGTAGGAGTTCTCGACGATCTTCGTCGTCTCCGATTCTATGGGCCGGTCCATCACCGTCAGGGGATAATCTTCGGTGTTGAGCACTTCCTTGAGGAACTTCACGACCCGCTTGCGGGCTGCGACGTTGCACCCGCTGCAGACGCGCCAGAAGTCCCGGATGCTCGATATGTATTCCTTTCCGGGCATGACCCGCTCGAAACTGTGCGCCAGTAGCGGAACCGACTTCATTCCACGCGCGGCGAAAGTCTTCTTCATGATAGGCCAGGCTACGAACTCCGTGGTTCCCGGCGCCACGGTGGTTTCGATGAGCACGAGGCACTTGGGAGGTATCCTCTGGCCTATGGTGCGCATCGTCGCTTCCAGTGCGCTCATTTCCGCCTCGCCGCTGCGCATGTTACCCAGGTCGTGCTTGGAGTAATCGCACTGCACATCGACGACAACGCAATCGGCGAGCTTGAGGCAGTCGCTGTTGTAAGTAGCCGTGAGCGTCTTCTTTTCCAGCACGCACCGGGCGATCATCGGGTCCACTTCCGGATCTTCCGCCTTGACGGGCGATTGTCCGCGGTTGAGAAGCGGGATCTTCCAGTAGCTTCGCGTGGAGGGTCTCTGGCAGCCGATAACGAGCTTCGAGGGTTTGCCCTTGTTCTTGCCGGACTTGTGGACGGTATCGGCGACGATCGCAGCCATCACCGCGCCGACGAAACCGACGCCCATGACGACGACGACCTCCCGGCCTTCCTTTTTCGCACTGGCGGCAAGACGCTGAATCCTTTGGAATTCCTTGGCGTACTGGTTTTTCGATGGAATCACGAATTTTTCGCCGGACGGACTTGCTGAATAATCGGGCATGGTTTTTTGTTCCTTTTTTTGAGGCGACGTGATTGCGCGACGTGGCGTCGCGGCTCATGGCTGGAAATGGTACATCCATCACAGCACGCGAGCAAGCATGTATGCGTGCAGATAAAACCACAGCCCACAGATTTTTTACGAAAAACAATCTGCGGGCTGTCGCCTTGATAAAAATTTCACAGGTGGGATTTTATCGCCGGGCGCGTCTTCGTCGACGAAGCATCGCAACGCCGCCCAGTCCCAACAGCGCCAGGCTCGCCGGTTCCGGAATTACGCCTCCCGCTACCTGGTCGTCCTGCCATCCGCCGACGTCGTCCAACTGGAGGCGAAGGTAGTTTCCCAGGTCGTTGGGAAGCACGCTGTTGGAAATCGATATTTCCATCGCGTCCCCGACGGCTATGGAGTAATCGCTCGGGAGAAGAACGGTCGGCACCCCGGCGATGGTCAGGCCTACGGAAACAATTTCCATGCCGCCCGCGCCGTCATCGGTCATCACGATCGCCAGGTCCCACAGCGAATCGGCTGCGTTGGAATCGGTATAGAAGCTGGCGTACACCGCCGTCATATCGAGAAAGCTCTGCGGCGAGCCGTTAAAGTCGAACGGAGGCGCCACCACGGACAGGCCAAGATACGCGTTCGCCAAGTCCTGGTCCACGTAGACGGCCTCGATATCCAGGCCGGTGTTGTACCAGTCGTGCGTGGTTTCGCCGGGGATGTCGAGGACGGGCGGATAGGCGTACTCGCCGCCGCCGATGGTCCCGTCGATGATAGCCGCCCCAGCCAAAGAAGTGCACACCGATAACGCAAGGAAAAGGGAAAGTACGAGCTTCATAGTGAGCCTCCTTTTACTGCACCGCAATCGCTTCCACTTACGGGTTCTGCGAGCGCGATTGTCCCAACGAGCCGAGCGAACACGCATTGCGAAACGCCTCACAATACGTTCGGAGGATTTACTTCCTCCTGATTGCAAACATTGTAACGCCGTCTCCAATGTCTGTCAAGGACAAACTTTAGAGATTTAAGGATGAATTGCGATAATAGCGATGATGGTGTAGAATGCGCGTTATGAGTGAGACGCTGCGACTGGTTCGACAGCTTGTCGCCGGAGAGGAAGTACGCACCTCTGCACATGGCTATAGCGAATTGGCGGAAGATGGCATTCTGGCTACAGAGGTCATTGGCGGCGTTTCGGAAGGTGTCGTGGTGGATGATTATCCGGATTTTGCAAAGGGCCCGTGTGTCCCGGCTCTTCAGCGATGCGACGACGGCGGAGTGATCCATGCGGTTTGGGGTATTCCCAGGGACACTGCCGGACCTGCCGTTCTGGTTACGGCCTACCGTCCAGACCGGGAAAAGTGGACCGATGATTTTCTGCGGAGAAAAACATGAGCAAGCGAAAACAAGTCAAACTGGTTCATGAAGGCGAGTATGCCGCCCAGGTTGAAGTGGAATTGATTGATTCGCCGGAAGGTTGGGGGCCTTACCTCTCACTCGAGGATGCCCGCAAGCTGGACGACGTGCGGGTAGCGTTGCGAAACGGCGACGTCGCGGCGGCTGCGAAACTTGCCCACGTCTTTCGCCTGACTCCGATCAACGCCGCATGAACCGCCGCGTCATTGTGAGCCGGGCCGGTTTTGGACGCAATTTTTTGCGCCGCCAGACACGAATATTCCCCGACCCCCAGCCGTTATCGCTCGATCATAGACGTGGAAGCTGACAGACATGGAAGTTCGCATGGAAATCACGCAGGGTCTCGGCCGCCGGGCCGAGGTCTGGCTGGACGACGAGCATCTGCTGACGGTTTGTGACGGCGTGAGCGAATCGGGCAGGCGCTGCGCGCCGGGGCTGCTGTCGGGCGTGCATCTGGGCTACATGACGGTAGAGGGTTTCTCTTGGGACGTTGCCGTTAAGGGCAACCTCAGCCGGAAGAAAAAACTCGAACCGGATCGCGGGTGGTCTTACGTGGGATACGGGCAGGTCAAGCAGGTTATGCCCGTGGTAATCGACTTCGGCCTGCTTACGATGTCCGACGCCAACTGGACGACGGATGAATCACTGGTCGGCCGGTTCGTGCGGATAGAGATCGACCGCCTGGAACTTCTCCCCGCCAACGAACCGGACTGGCCCGAAGGACTGGACTGATTCGTGATGCGCTGTGTCGGATAGACGGGGCGATGCTCCACGTTCAGTGTTCCGGGTTGCTATGGGAGTGGTGTGAGTAATTGTCTCACACTGACCGATTATCGAGGCCTGAAAGGCCGCACAGAAATTAGCCGGGGGCGTAAGCCCCCGGAATAGATGGCGTTATATTATGCATTAGCCCCAACGGGGTGACAGAAATCTTGGGGTTATCGCAGGAAAACAATACGTCCCAGTATTTCTGTCGCCCCTTCGGGGCTTGCGTATGATAAGAACATCCATCCGGGGGTTTCGCTTCCGACTTCGCCAAGGCTTCGTCGGACAAGTCGCTCCACCCCCGGCTAAATTCTGGTCAGCCCTTTCGGGCTTAAAAACACTTCTGAAAAAACACGCGTAATAGAAGGCCAAAATACCTGCCGGAAAATCGGGTCGCTCGCATCGCATACATCGCGTTTGGTTCGAACGTGGGCGACAGGTCGGCAAGGCGGTGAAGATGGTCGTGCGGATGGGCTGAGCTACGTTTTATTTTAAGAAAATCTCCGGAATGCTCTTGCCTCGTTGCTACCGTACGCTATACTTCTATAGTGGCAAGTGAAGTAAGATTCCGGGAAGTCGAGAAAATGCTGGAAGCCAAGGGCTATCGGTTAGACCGAATCAACGGCTCGCATCACATTTTCAAGAAACCCGGCGCACGAAGCCTGCCGATACCGGTGCATCGCGGCAAGGTGCATCCGGCCTATGTCCGAATGATCGAGAAACTGGAGGCGTGACAATGGCAACTAAGACCAAGGTAAAATCAGGCCCGTTCGATAAGGCGATTCTGGCCGAGGCCCAGCGGATCGTCGATGCATACGACATCGTTATGCGCCGCGAGGGGAGCGAATGGGTCGGCCACGCGCTGGAGTATCCAGAAGCCATCGGTGTCGGCAAGACCGTCCAGCAGTGCATGGAAGAAACCAGGAAATCCCTGCTGGTCGGCGTCGCCTCGATACTGGAGGATGGCGATACGCCGCCGATTCCCGCCCGCCAGAACGTCCGGTCGGAACAGGTGAACCTTCGGCTGACGCCAGAGGAAAAGGCTGTGCTTGAATCTCGCAGCCGCACCAAGGGATTCAGAGGCATAGCCGATTATGTTCGGGCTTCCGTGCTGATGGAGAAATGACTGATATTGGTATAGGGGTGAATCGCATTGCATACATCGCGCTTGGTTCGAACGTGGGCGACAGGTCGCAGGTGCTGCTGACGGCGACGCTCCGGATGGACAATATCGACGGCGTCGAAGTCCGGCTGGTTTCGCAGATGATCGAGACGGACCCGGTCGGACCTTCCGGGCAGGGGAAATACCTCAACGCCGCAGCCCAGATCGCCACGACGCTCGGTCCGGAGGAACTGCTGACGGCGCTTCAGGGCGTCGAGGAAGGCCTGGGCCGCAACCGCGGGAAAGAGCAGCGATGGGGGCCAAGGACGTGCGACCTGGACATACTGCTGATGGGTGATCTGATCGTGGAAAGCGAATCGCTGACGATTCCGCACCCCAGGATGCACGAGCGTCTGTTCGTGCTCAGGCCGCTGGCTGAGATAGCCCCGCTGGCGCGTCATCCAGTGTTTGGCAGGACCGTCGCCGAGTTGCTGGGCGAGTTGGAGGGCGAGCGGTGAAGGCAGGACTTATCAGCATAATCGGTCCTCCCGCCGTCGGAAAGACTACGCTCGCCGAGCGCCTCGCCGAGCTGCTGCCCGCAGCCGTCATCTACGAGGATTACGCGGGCAACCCATTCCTGGCGGATTCCTACACGTCGGGGTGCGACGCCTGCCTGCCGGCACAGCTTTATTATCTTATCTCCCGCACAGGGCAGCTTTCGCGATCGGCCATTGCGCCCGGAAAGTTGTTCGTGAGCGATTACGGCTTCTGTCAGGATCGCATCTTCGCCGAGGTAAAGTTATCGCCGGGCGACCTGGCGATATACGAGAAGGTCCTGGAGCGCATGGCCGATATGGTTCGCCCGCCCGATCTCCTGATCCGCCTGGATGCGTCAGAGGAAACCCTGCTGGAGCGGATCGCCGATCGCGGCAGGGCGTTCGAGCGGTCGATGACGGCGGAGTTTATCTCGTCGCTTCGGGTTCTGTATAATGGAATCGACTCTCGCGTCGCCTGTCCGGTGCTCGATATGGACTGCGACGCGACCGACCTTCGCGAGCGGCGAGAAGTGGAAGTTCTTGCCGCGACGATACGGGAACGATCATGGACGTAGTGAAACGGATACGGGAAGTTCGAAAGCTTGCGGGCCAGGCGCGTGGAACGGGCGGAAAAATCGCCCTGGTTCCGACGATGGGCGCGCTGCACGCAGGGCACTTCAGCCTTATCGACGCCGCACGCAGCGAGTGCGATTTCCTCGTGGTCAGCATCTTCGTGAATCCGACGCAGTTCGCGCCGCACGAGGATCTTTCGTCCTATCCGCGCACGGAGGGGGACGACCTCGCCGCCTGCCGGGCGCGAGGCGCGGACGTCGTGTTCATTCCCCCGTGCGAGGAGATGTACCCTTTCGGTAAGCCGAAGACCGAAATTACCGTACCGCAGCTGGCCGGGACTCTCTGCGGGGCAAGCCGTCCCGGTCATTTCGCCGGGGTCTGCATCGTAGTTGCCAAGCTGCTGAACATCGTCGCTCCCGATCGCGCATACTTCGGCGAGAAGGATTACCAGCAAGCGGCGATCATCCGCCGAATGGTGAAGGACATGAACCTGCCGGTGGAGATCGTCACCTGTCCGATAGTGCGCGAGCCGGACGGGTTGGCGATGTCCAGCCGGAACGGATACCTCTCGGACGAGCAGCGCAGGGAGGCCCCGGCGCTGTACGGTTCACTGCAACTGGCGGCGGAGATGATTCGCAGCGCCCATCCGCCCGTGGAGGATGTAATCGGCGCCGTGCGACGGTATTTATCCGAAAACGCGCCGCTTGGCGAGATCGACTACGTGCAGGTGGTGGACCCGGACACGCTGTCGGACGTTCGCGCGATCGACGGGAAGGTACTCGTTGCGGTGGCGGTGAAGTTCGAACGTGCAAGGCTCATCGACAACATGCTGGTGGACGCCGGCTGCGATGATGCCTAGAATGATGCCCCCTGATTACGAGTATGAGAGTTTTCACTGCAAAGTGACGGAACTGCCATGATGCTAAAAATACTTCGAGCGAAGATTCACCGTGCGACGATCACCCATGCGGAGATTGACTACGTCGGATCGATCACTATCGACAGGGACCTGCTGGAGGCCACGGGAATCAAGCCCAACGAGTGCGTCCTGGTTGCGGACCTCACGGACGGCGCGCGGTTCGAGACGTACGTCATAGAAGCCCCTCCGGGCAGCGGCGTAATCTGCATCAACGGCGCCGCGGCGAGGCTGGTCAACGTCGGCGACAAGATAATCGTCCTGGCGTTCGGATACGTCTCTGCGGAGAAGGCGGATTCGCTGAAGCCCAGGATCGCCCTGGTCGACGATGGGAACAGATTGACAAAATTGCTGTAAACGCCCCTTGCAGGGAGAGATTTTTCGAATGCGGCAGATCATTATCGACTTCGGCACGCTTGAGTTGTTCGGCCTGTCGGTCCCGCTTCGCTTCTACGGTTACGGGCTGATGCTCGTGCTGGGTTTCCTTCTGGGTATCGTTATCGCCCAGAGACGGGCGCGCCGAATGGGGGAGAATCCCGATCTCCTCGTGCATTGCGGGATACTGGCATTGATCGGTGGCGTCATAGGCGCTCGCATTGCATTCGTGATCGAGAACTGGCGGTCGTTCCGCGGGGCGCCGTTGTCTCAGGTGATGAATATCACATCCGGGGGGCTGATCTACTATGGTGGAGTGATATTGGCGACGATCCTGGTGCTGGCGTACCTGCGCGTCAAACGCCTTCCGATACGCCGGTTCCTGGATATCCTTGCCCCGTCACTGATGATCGGCCTGGCGTTCGGACGGGCCGGTTGCACGCTGAACGGGTGCTGCTATGGCGGACCCGCTTCGGCAAATTGGCCTCTCGCCATGCAGTTCCCCATGTACTCCAGGCCGCTGCTGAAACTCGACGGGCGGACGAACCCCTGGTCCGTGGGGCAGGATACCCCATCCCCCCCGTACTCTCACCAGATGGACACGGGGCGGATACGTCCCGATGATCGCCTGTACGAACAGTCCGGATCGTTCCGCAGGTTGGTTGCGCCGCGGGATTTCACGCCGGAGCAGATTACCGTCGCCCTCGGCGAATGGTCGCACCCGCTCAAGCCCGCCCAGGTGCTCGGAATGATCAACGCGTTTCTACTGGCGATTCTGCTGGTGGCGTTCACGCGACTGAGGCGCCGGGAGGGGCAGGTTTTTGCGTTGATGGTGATCATGTATCCGATCACCCGATTCATTCTGGAATCCATACGCGACGACAATCCGCACAATCTTCTGCGGGGAATCCTTACGCACAACCAGTACACGTCGTTGGCAATCGTAGCAGTGGGGCTGATAATGATGGCGGTTTTGCACCACATGACGCCCTCGGCTGGACCTGCGTGGTCCCAGCGACTTTGTGCGGCGCAAAGCGGCGATTCTTCCGGCGATTCTTCCGGCGGGTCCGTGCGGCCCCGCAGACGATCGAAAAAACGATAAAAAAAACGCCCGCATGGGCGAAGGAGCAGGCGAGATGATCCGCAGAGTGTTAATTGCAGCGATATTGTTGGGGTTCCCGGCGATGAGAGCCGGGGCGGATACCGGCAAAATGATTGCGGAGATTCACGCTCGGAACGCCGCGGCCCTGAAAACGGTCCGCTTCACCGTCGAAGACGAAACCGGTACGCAGACAGTGACGGGCGTCGGAATATGCATCGATCCGCGCGGCGTTTTCATGACGACGGCCCTGAACACCCGCGCACCGGTTGGTTCTCTCAAGGACTTCCAGATCGTCGCCTCCGGCGTGGACGGGAAGGTCACCAAGGCGGAGTTGCTCGGAATCGAACCGGGCACCGGCCTGGGATTCGTTCGTGCGATAGGTGGTGGAACCTGGACGGCTGTGAAGTTCGCGTCCCCTCCGCTGAAGGTAGGACAGCGCGTCGTGTCCCTCGGCCTGATGAGCAAGGATATGGGCTTCCCGGCGTACGTCGGTGTCGGGTACGTCTCGGCGGTTCTGCGCGCTCCGGGCGATCTGGTTTACGTTACGGGTGGAAGGCTCACTTCTCCCGGTTCGCCGGTTTTCGACGCCTCGGGGCGGGCGATCGGGATCGTGGCGGAACAGCTGCCTGTCGGATACAAGGCCTTCACCAATCGCGGCGCGATGAACCTGGCGCTCAAGGGGTTGCAGGAGACGGCGTACTTCACGCCGACCAGGGAGTTCGCGCACGTGCTGCGGAACATCCCGTCCGGAGGAAAGGCCCGCCGGTTACCGTGGCTTGGTATCGGGAAGTTCGAATGGGTCAACGACGCCACCGCAAAACTGCGGAAGCTCGATCGGCCGGGCATTATGATCGACCAGGTTATCCCGTCTCATCCAGCCGACGAGGTCGGCTTGAAAAATGGCGATATTATTATCGCCGTGGACGGGCGGAACGTCGAGAAGTTCCCCACGCCCGACCTGACCGTGCGGAACTTCCGCCGGCAGATGACACGACGCGCCGTCGGCGAGGAAGTGAAGCTCACCGTCCTTGCCGGAACCGTCCGTCGCGATGTGACGGTCAAACTTGCGTCCATGCCCAAGTTGCCTTTGGAGGCGAAGCGATACTTCAGCCGACCGCTCGGTTTCGTCGTTCGTGAAAAGGTGATGCTCGACAAGTACCTCGACGACTCACCTACGGCAGAAGCGGCAGGGCTTCTCGTCATTGCCGTCGCTCCCCGAGGTCTGGCTGCACGCGACGGGCTTCGCGCGGGCGACCTTGTCTCGAAAGTCAACGGTCTGGACGTGACCACCGTTTCCGGCTTCAAGGGTGTCGTGGAACGCGCCCTGGCCGAAACCCCGAACCGGAGCGTCGATCTTCTGGTGCGCAGGGGGAACCAGGCCCAGGAAATCAAGATTCGCCCGTCCCAGCGATGAAGCACACTGGAGAACAAGGATGATACGGATAATTTCCGCTGCTCTTTTGATGCAGGTTGCGATGGCTTTCGCTCGTCCTGCGACCGGTCCGGCAACTCGACCCACGGAGGCGGACAGGCTCGGGGCGGCGAGTCTTCGCAACGGCGCAAGACACATGAGCATCTCGCCGGATGCGCCCGCACGCGCAGGGAGGCTGGTGGCGCTTACCCTGTTCGCCGATCGCCTGGTCCCCGGTGAGAGCGAAACCAACTGGTTGCTCGTGAACATCCACGAAAGCCAGGGCAATCTCTCACTCGCGGCGAAATCGGCGGCGGACCTGCTCAAGGCATATCCTTCCGATTATTCCCTGGGGCGCCTCTGGATGCAGCTGGAACTCGCGTCGCACCAGACGGCGGAGGATCGGCTGGCATTTCTCGGGTCCGTCATGGAGGACACGGCTCGCGCGGCGCCGCTTCGCGCGGATGCGGCGGTGCTGTCCGCGTCGATCCTGCTCGGACAGGGCAGGGAAAACGAGGCGATTAAACGCTTCGACGAAGCCTTGAAGCTCGATCCGTATAATACCGGCGCCCTGACGGGACGGATGGAGCTTGCGAAGGCCCGGGCCCGAAAACCTTCAGACCGCGCCGCGACGATGCTGAAACTGCTTCACTCAAGTCCAAGGGACTTCCGGATGCTGTGGCGCCTGGCGACGCTGATGAACGAACGCGGGTTGTACCCCCAGTCGCTGAGTCTCTTCGATTACGCCGAGAAGATTCTTCGCGGCCCGGACGGCAAGGGCGTCGTCCCGGCCGGTTTCGCCGTGCATTACTTCAGCGCCATGCTGGACGCAGGCCGGTCCTCCGACGCTGCGGTGAAATTCGAACCGCTGCTGGAAGAATATCCCGATAGCGCGGACCTTAAAAGCCTGCTCGTCGAAGCGTATCGGGACATCGGAAAAATCGAGAAGGCGGATAAGCTGGTCAAGAAGATGGAGACCGGCTACGAAATCAAGCGACCCGCCGCACAGACGTCCGTAGCCTTCTCGACGGAGTTGGCGTGGTTCTACCTGGTGACCTCGCGCAAGGTGAACCTCGCGCTGAAATATGCCCAGAACGCCGCCAAGCTGGACGCTTCCGATCCGCTGGTTCGTCGGATTCTTGGGGCTACCCAACTGGCGGTTCGCCGCGATGAACTCGTAAAGGACGCCGTTGCCTCCCTGAAAGCCCTTCTCGGCAAGGATATATATGCAGCCGTCTTCCTGGCTGAGCATTTCTTTCGTATTGGCGATGCGAAGGAAGGCAGCAAAGCGCTACTTGCCGGCCTGAAACCAGGTCGCAGCGGTCCTGCCTTTCGTCGTTTGCGAACGCTCGCCGCCAGGCAGGGCATTGAGATACCGCCCGCCGACGGCGCCGAAGAAATCCTCTCGGCGTTCAATGCGTTCGATAAGCGGTACCTGGAGATGGGCGTAAGTCCGGAGAAGTTCATCTCCGCTTCCATCGAACCTGTCGGTGCGTCGGTGGTCCCGGGTGAACCCATCGCCGTGAAAGTAACCCTGCGTAATATCGGCGAGGTGGACGTACCCCTTGGAGGGGAGGGTCTGCTGAACCCGACGATGAGCCTGCAGGTAGCGGTGCAGGGCACGTCGTTCGCGGACCTTCCTCTGGCATCCTGGCCTGCGCCGCGCGATCTCAAACCGGGCGAGTCCGTCTCGACCACGGTTCGTCTGGACGGCGGAGGCTTGGCGAAGTTCCTCGCCTCGCGGCCGCTCGATGAAATCGTCCTGACGATCACTGGCCTGCTCGATCCCGTCCAGGAACGTGAGCGGTTTAGATCTTCGCTGCCGAACGTCAAGGTGAAGCCGGCAAAGATCAGGCGAATGGGCCTGCTGGAATCTTTCTCCGTGGCGGTCAAGGACGATTGGCCGGCGGCGTACCGCACTGCGCTGGCATATATTGTGCGGGATTTCCAGAAAGGTCGGACGCCTGTTCGAATGCGTGCAGCCAGGCAGGTAGGGTCGCTGCTGGCGCTGGTGCGCGAGATGGAAACGTCCAGACGCAAGCTGCCCGCCCCACGCGACAGTGCGGTGAGAAAGCCCGTCCTGCTGTCGATGCTGCAAGCCGTATTGCAGGACCGTTCCCCGCTGGTCCGCGCCGAGATGGTCGCGTCACTGGGTTTTGCCGACATCGACGCGCAGATAATGTCGCTGCTGGCGCCCGTTATCGAAGATCGCAGCGCTCTTGTTCGCATGCGAGTGGTGGAGCTGATCGGCGCGTCGAACCTTCAAGGGCGAAAGACCGTCGTGGACTATCTCGCACAGGACGCCGACGAGTTGGTCCGCAGGATGGCGGCTGCTTTCTCGACCGGTTCAAAATAAGTTCGATCGCCGTGCCATAAATTGCAGCGTCCGGTTGCGATCGGATTTTTGGATTTACTCCTTTGACCGTTGGGAAGTGAAAGGTCGGAACCATGCGCCGGGCGAATCGGATGCCGGGCGGATGAACAATCTTCCTTGCCGTGTGCAGCCCGCTCCGATAGGCTCCCCTCTACGTTAACCTGCATGGAGTCCGCTGATGTCCGACAGAGAAGTATTGGCGAACCGGTTGTGCTAGAAAGGCGTTATCGCCGTGGTGCGTGCGCCCGATAGCGCCCGGCTCATCGACGTCGCCAGGGCGCTGCTGGCAGGGGGCGTGGACTGCGTGGAAATCACGATGACGACGCCGAACGCCCTGCGCGTGATTTCCGATTGTCGAAAAGCCGTCCGAGGCGCGTTGGTCGGGGTAGGCAGCGTATTGAGCAGCGACGTTGCGAAAGAGGCGATCGAAGCGGGGGCGCAGTTCGTGGTCTCTCCGATATTCAGGCCGGAGATTATCGCCACCGCCCACGAAGCGTCACTACCCTGTATTCCCGGCGCGTTCACACCGACGGAGATAGCCCATGCCGACCAGGCCGGCGCCGATGCCGTGAAGGTTTTTCCCGCCGGTCGGTTCGGTCCGAAGTTTTTCAAGGACATACTGGCCCCGATGCCGCATCTGAAACTTACACCCACCGGGGGGGTTGACCTGAACACCGCCGCCGACTGGATCGCAGCCGGGGCGGTTACGCTCGGCGTGGGATCGGCGCTGGTTTCCAGGGCGGCACTCGCGGAAAACAATTTCAGCGAGATCGAGCGATTGGCCGGCGAGTACGTCCGCATTGTCGCCGACGCCCGCGCGGCGAAGTCCGACGATTGAAAAACGTGAACAAACTCGTGAAATCCACGTTCGACTGGCTTGTCAACAGGCCGGGATACATGCTCCTGACGGCGCGGGACGAACGTCTGTCCAACGAGCCGGCAGAGAGGTTCCACCTCGCCTGGATGAGCGTGATGGTCCTGTCGCTTCTCTGCGGCGTAGGGATGATGAACGTCTGGGGGTGGGCATGGTGGGTGTTCCGCGATTACGGCGTGATCATCGTCCCGGCGATGATGACGACGGGGGTGATGGTGCTCTGGCCGTTCCGCCGCGCCATGACGGAACTGGCGAATATCCTCGGTGGAAACGATCCGACGACGCGTGCGGCGGCGGCGGCGATGCTGGTGGTAATGCTCGTAATGTCGCTGATCCGCATGAACAGCGGCGCCGTCTACGGCGAGGGGGAACTTCCGCTGCTGCTGCGGTGGATTCGTCCGCAGCGCGACCTGTACCGCGTACTGCTTCTGATGCCGATATGGGGCGGATGGTCCATGCTCATCGTCGGGCAGTTCTACCGTCCCGACGAGCGGACGGAACCTGCCGTTCGCGCGCTTGTCCGAGGCTGCGGCCCCGTGACGGCGGCGGCGTGCATGGGCGCTGTGCTCGCCGCATCCATCCTGTACTTCAGTTTCCTTCCATGGACGCAATTGGTGGTCTCCGGCGTTGCGATTGCCTCCTCCGTGCTCGGCGGACCGTTGCTTTGCAGGTTCACCGGTGGACTGAAGCGGAGAACCCTCCTTGCGGGCAACCTGCTGACGCAATTGAGCTTCCTCCTGGCGTATCTGGCAATTCGCTGAAGATGACTTTCTTGTTCTTGACGTTTACCGTGCTTGTGGTGTAAAATCACATCCATGAAAAGCACAGCCCTGTTAACTACGTCGATCGGAAGCTATCCCAAACGGTCCGGAAAGGTGCGCGACTTATACGACCTGGGCGAAAAGCTGCTGATCGTGGCTACCGATCGTATCAGCGCCTACGATGTGGTTATGCCAAACGGCATTCCCGACAAGGGGCGCGTACTGACGCAGATAAGCGCGTTCTGGTTCAATCGGCTCGAAGATATCACGCCGAACCACCTGCTTTCCACGGCGATGAGAGACCTCCCCGACGACCTGCGCGAAAGCGAGGAACTCGACGGGCGATTCATGCTCTGCCGCAAGGCCGACGTCGTGCCGATCGAGTGCGTGGTCCGCGGGTACCTCGCCGGTTCGGGCTGGGGTGAATACAAACAGAGCGGCACGGTCTGCGGAATTCCTCTTGCGGGCAAACTCAAGCAATGCTCACAGCTTCCCGAGCCGATTTTCACCCCTGCCACAAAGGCCGAGCAGGGCGAGCACGACGAGAATATCTCGTTCGAGCGGGCGTGCGAACTGACGGGCGAGGACCTTATGACCGAGCTTCGCGATAAGTCGATCGCCCTGTACGCCAAGGCGCGAGACCTCGCTGCGGAAAAGGGCATTATCCTTGCCGACACCAAGTTCGAGTGGGGTAAAACCTCCAGCGGCGAGTTGGTCCTGATCGACGAGGCGCTCACGCCGGACTCGTCGCGGTTCTGGCCGGCCGATACCTACAAGCCGGGAAAGGACCAGTCCAGCTTCGACAAGCAGTTCGTCCGGAACTACCTGGACAAGGTCGAGTTCAATCGCACGCCGCCGGGTCCCGTGCTTCCCGCCGAGGTGGTGCAAAAGACGCGGGCAAAGTACATCGAGGCCTACACGCGACTCACCGGCCAGGAGTTCCCCTGGAAGTAGTCTGACGCTCCGGTTCACTGGACCAATTCACGCTTGAGATGCCGCCGACTGCTGCGCCGCAGCGAACCAAAGCGTACCGTTTCGTACAAGTTCGCACAAGTACGCACAAGTACGCAAATCCAGGGACAACCAGGAACAGGCTGGAAAGGGGTTTTCGAGGGGCAAAAATACGTAACATCTTATTATACACAGAGATACAGAGATTCAGAGAAATTAAAAAACGCTTTGCTTTGTTTTTAAAC
>JAJRYB010000098.1 GCA_024275995.1 Planctomycetota bacterium
ATTCCGTTTGACAATCGAGGACATTCATGAGCAAGAATCTCAAGCAGGCCGTCACCGATATCTGCCAGGGTTGCGATAACGATCGCAATCGTCTGATGGACATCGTCGAAGCGGTTCAATCGCAGTTCGGCTGCGTGTCCGGCGAGGCGCTGGACCTGATCGCCGGCGCGGTATCGACGACTCGCGTGGAGGTCGAGAGTGTCGTATCGTTTTACGCTTTCCTGTCGATCCGCCCCAAGGGCGAGGTCGTCATTCGCCTTTGCGACGACGTCATCGACGAGATGAAGGGTTCCGACGAGGTCGCCGAGGCGTTTCGCGGCGAGTTGGGGATCGAATTCGGCCAGACCACGCCGGACGGAAAGATAACGCTCGAGCGCACGCCGTGCATCGGGATGTGCGATCAGGCGCCCGCGGCGCTGATCAACGACGTCGTCATCACTTACCTCGGCGCCGATCAGGCCCGCCACATCGTCCGGTCGCTTCGCGAGCACATGGACCCGGGCAAGCTCGTCAGTCGTCGCGGCGACGGAAACAACGCCGACGATCTTGTCGGCGCGATGGTGCACAACAACATTCGCCAGGCGGGGGACGTGGTTCTCGCCGACATGGCCAGAGGCGCGGGAATCCGCAAGGCGATCGTAATGACCCCGGTGGAGGTAATCCGCGACGTGAAGACAGCCCGTCTTCGCGGACGCGGCGGTGCTGGTTTTCCCACCGGCATGAAGTGGGAGTTCACGCGCGGCGCCGGAGGCGATAAGCGCTACGTCCTCTGCAACGCCGACGAGGGCGAGCCGGGTACGTTCAAGGATCGCGTGATCCTCACCGAGCAACCCGACACGCTGTTCGAGGGTATGACCATCGCCGGTTACGCCATCGGCAGCGACGCCGGAATCCTGTACCTCCGCGGCGAGTATGCCTATCTCAGGCCGTTCCTCGAGAACGTTTTGTCCGAACGCCGCGAGAATGGTCTGCTCGGCGAAAATATCTGCGGTAAGGACGGGTTCGACTTCGATATTCGCATCCAGATGGGCGCCGGGGCGTACATCTGCGGCGAGGAGACCGCCCTGATCAGTTCCTGCGAGGGCAGGCGCGGCGATCCGATGACCCGCCCGCCTTTCCCCGCGCAGAAGGGTTACCTCGCCAAGCCTACCTGCGTCAACAACGTCGAAACATATTGCTGCGCGGCGCGGATCCTGGAGATGGGTCCGGGCTGGTTCGCCCAGATGGGTTCGCAGGGTTCGCCCGGGACGAAGCTGCTGAGTGTCAGCGGCGACTGCCACAAGCCCGGCGTCTACGAAGTACCGTTCGGCATCAAGCTCTCGAAGGTTCTGGAGCTTTGCGGGGCCGAGGCGCCGATCGCCGTCCAGGTTGGCGGACCGAGCGGGCAGATGGTAGGCCCCGGCGAGTTTGAACGCACGATCTGCTACGACGACCTGGCGACGGGCGGATCGCTGATGGTGTTCGGGCCCAAGCGCGATCCCATGAAAATCGCATCGAAGTTCATGGAGTTCTTCGTCGAGGAGAGCTGCGGCTACTGCACGCCGTGCCGGGTCGGGAACGTGCTGCTGAAGGAGCGGTTGGACAAGATCATCGCGGGCAAGGGCGATCCGGAAGACCTGGAGTATCTCCAGGACCTCGGCGAGACGGTGAAGTTCGCCAGCCGGTGCGGACTCGGCCAGACCTCTGCGAATCCCGTGCTATCGACGCTGAAGAATTTCATGCCTTGCTACGAGGCGCTTATCAAGGCGCCGCAGGGCGCCCTGCGGCAATCGTTTGACATCCAGGCGGCGCTGAGCAGCGCCAAGGCTATCGCAGGGCACGCTTCAACGCACTATCAGGAATGAAGGACGCAATCGATGAGTGAGACGATCACATTTACAATTGACGGCGTGAAGGTTCAGGGCGCCGGCGGCCAGACTATCCTCCAGGCTGCGCAGGACGCGGGTGTTTACATTCCGCGACTTTGCGCGAAGGAGGAGCTTTCGCCTTTCGGTTCCTGCCGGGTATGCACGGTTCTCGTTGACGGAAGGCCCCAGACCGCGTGCACGTATCCCATCGCCGAAGACATGATCGTCGAGAGCGACTCCGAGCAGGTCGCGGCCATTCGCCGTGACATAATCGACATGCTCTTCGTCGAGGGCAACCACTACTGCATGTTCTGCGAGACAAGCGGCGACTGCGAGCTTCAGGCGCTGGCGTACCGGTTCGGGATAACCGCGCCGAAGTTCCCGTACATGTTCCCCAAGCGGGAAATTGACATGTCGCACCCGGAGATATTCATCGATCGCGACCGTTGCATCCTGTGTGCCCGCTGCGTCCGTGCGTCGCGGGACCTGGACGAAAAGGCGGTCTTCCAGTTCGTCGGGCGCGGTCCCGACAAGCGCATAGCCGTCAACGCCGAATCGAGGTTGGTGGATACGAACATCGACGTGACGGACGAGGCGATCTCGATCTGCCCGGTGGGCGCCCTCATAAGAAAGAAGGGCAGCTACGCCGTTCCATACGGGCAGCGGAAATATGACCACGAGCCGATCGGCTCGGACATCGAAAAGGCCCGCAAGGCGGAGTAAGGATAAGCTTTCATGTCGAAACCGAAAATTGCAACGACGTCCATGTGCGGCTGCTTCGGCTGCCACATGTCCATTCTGGACATTGACGAGCGCATCCTTGACCTGGTCGAGCTGGTGGAGTTCGATAAGTCGCCGATCACCGACCTTAAGGAGTTCACCGGTCGCTGCGCCGTCGGGCTGATCGAAGGAAGCTGCGCCAACGACGAAAACGTGCGCACGCTCCAGAAGTTCCGCGAAAACTGCGACGTTCTGGTGGCTGTCGGCGGATGCGCGATCACCGGCGACATCCCGGCGATGCGAAACAACATACCGTTGCAGGAGTGCTTCAACGAAGCGTACCTCGACGGCCCGACCGTTTACAATCCCGATAAACTGATCCCGAGCGATCCGGAGATTCCGCTGATTCTCGACCGGATATATCCGTGCGACGAGGTGGTCAAGATCGACTACTTCCTGCCGGGTTGCCCACCCTCGGCGGACGCGATATGGGCGGCGCTGACGGCATTGTTGACCGGTCAGCCGCTCGAACTTTCTTACGAAATGATCAAGTACGACTGATCTCCGATAGGAGCCTGGCGTGAGTACGACAGATACGAAACGAATAGTCATCGAACCGGTCACCCGCGTGGAAGGTCACGGGAAGGTGACGATCCTGCTGGACGAGCAGAAACAGGTGACCGAGGCTCGCTTCCACATAGTGGAGTTCCGCGGCTTCGAGCGCTTCGTGCAGGGCAGGCCGTTCTGGGAAGTTCCGGTCATCATCCAGCGCCTCTGCGGAATCTGCCCGGTAAGCCACCATCTCTGCGCCGCCAAGGCGATGGACATCATCGTCGGCGCCGATAAGCTTACCCCCACCGCCGAGAAGATGCGCCGCCTGATGCACTACGGTCAGACGCTGCAATCGCACGCGCTGCACTTTTTCCATCTGGTCTCGCCGGACCTGCTTCTGGGCTTCGACGCCGATCCGAAAATCCGCAACGTCATCGGCGTTATAGAGAAGTTCCCGGACCTCGCCGTCCAGGGCGTCATGATGCGCAAGTACGGCCAGGAGGTCATCAAGGCGACCAGTGGAAAGAAGATCCACGGCACGGGCGCCATCCCCGGCGGTATCAATAAAAACCTTTCCATCGAGGAGCGCGACGCGCTGCTCGCGGATATCGACCAGCAGATGGAATGGGCGCGCGGGGCGCTGAAGGTCGCCAGGGACTACACCGTCGAGAATCTCGATAAGATCGCATCGTTCGGATCGTTCGATTCGAACCACCTGTCGATCGTTCGCCAGGACGGATGCCTGGACCTCTACGACGGAAACCTTCGCGCGATCGATGCGGAGGGTAACAGTATTTTCGACCAGGTAGCTCCGAAGGACTACCTCAACGTGATTGCCGAAGAGGTCCGCAACTGGTCGTACATGAAGTTCCCGTTCATCAAGGAGATAGGTCCGGAGAACGGATGGTACCGGGTCGGTCCGCTGGCGCGTATCAACACGTGCGACTTCATCGACACGCCCGAAGCCGAGGCGGCGCGCAAGGAGTTCATGGCCGTCACCGACGGAAAGCCGAACAACATCACGATGGCGTACCACTGGGCGCGGATGATCGAGACGCTCCACTCGGCTGAGAAGATCCAGGAACTTCTCAATGATCCGGACCTCCAGGGCGAAGACCTTCTCGTCACCGGCGAACGGCGCGACGAGGCCGTGGCGATCGTCGAGGCGCCGCGCGGAACGCTGTTCCACCATTACAAGGTCAACGACCAGGACCAGATCGTCATGGCAAACCTGATAGTCTCGACGACGAGCAACAACGAGCCGATGAACCGCGCGGTCCGGAAGGTAGCGCAGGATCATATCGCAGGTGCAGCCGAAATTACCGAGGGGCTGCTGAACCGCGTCGAGGTGGCGATAAGGGCGTATGACCCGTGCCTCTCGTGTGCGACTCACGCCCTTGGACAGATGCCGCTTATCGTCGAGCTGTACGACGCCGACGGCGGACTTATCGATAAGAAGGTCAAGGGTTGATCGAAGAAAACTCCAGGGTGCTGGTAATCGGTTACGGTAATCCGGGCCGGCTCGACGATGGCTTGGGCCCGGCGCTGGCTTCCGCGCTGGAAGCCCAAGAGCTGCCCTCAGTGACGGTGGATTCCAACTACCAGCTTTTCGTCGAGGACGCAGCCGCGATCGCCGAACATGACGTCGTGATATTCGTCGACGCGTCGATCAACGGCGCCGAACCGTTCGAGTTCAATGCGATCCAGCCGAAGGCGACGACGAGTTTTTCGTCGCACAGTATCGAACCGCAGGCGGTCCTGGCGCTGGCGCATGACATGTTCGACGCTCGAACCACCGGATATGTCCTTGGCATCCGGGGTTATAAGTTCGATGCGTTCGGAGAGTTCCTCAGCCGGAGGGCGAAGGAAAATCTTTCGTCCGCCAAGGCGTTTATTCTTCGGCTGCTGCTGTCTCGACGTTTCGACGGCGCAGGACTGGCCGGGCAAGTGCAGCCACTTGCCGGCAGCTCTTTTGGTTGAGGCTTATTGACGGTTGCGTTACAAACGGAATTCCAAGACCACGTTCAGGCAATCCAAAGGTGACTGATCATGCAAGACGGTAAAAAAGTTATCCTCTACATCGACGACGATCCCGACTTCCTGGAGTCCATGCGAATTATCCTGGAGGCAAACGGCTACATTATGGTCGAAGCCCCTTCCGCCGAGCAGGGTCTGCGGGTGTACAAGGAAACGAACCCGGACCTTCTCATCGTCGACCTGATGATGGAAGAGGTGGATGCCGGAACGAGCTTCGTGAAGGAGCTCAAGGCCCTTGGTAACACGGTGCCGATCTACATGCTCTCCAGCGTCGGCGACGCGCTCAATATGAGCACGGATTACAAAGCCCTTGGCCTGTCGGGTGTCTTCCAGAAGCCGGTCGATACGGAAAAACTTCTCGATACGCTGAAGGTCAAGCTGGGGTAGCCCGTCGTTCCGCTCGGCGTCGCGGCGTCCGGGTTTGATCCGTTACTCGTGGATTTTCTGGAACGGCCACATCGCCACGCCTCCGTCCATTACCCGCACGTTCTCGAAGCCCTTGGACCTGAGGATGATCGCCGCCTCGTATCCGCGAAGCGATATTTCGCAGAACGTGACGATCTCCTTGTTCCTGGGCAGCTCGTCCAGACGCGCCCTCAGCGATCCCAGCGGAATCAGCGTTGCGCCCGGAAGGCGAACGTGCTCGTATTCGCCCGGCGTCCGGCAGTCCAGGAATACGAAGTCGCTTCCTTCCTCGATCATCCGGTGGACCTCGACCGGCGAGACGCCGACCATGAAACCGTCGAGCTTGTTCCGCGCGACGTTGGCAGCGGTGATTATGTTGTCCATCGCCGGTGAGTAGGGCGGTGCGTAGCAGAGGTCCGCGTTTGCCAGCTGATGCACGGTAAGCCCTGCCGTCAGCGCCATCGCGGCTACGTCTATCCGCTTGTCGGCGTTACCCGCTCCCACGCCCTGCGCTCCGAGCAGGCGGGCTGTCTTGCGATCCACCACGAGCTTCAGCAGGAGCTGCCTGGCGTCGGGCATATAGTGTGCCCGATCCGGCGCGGGCGTAAGTGTGGTTACCACGTCGTAACCGAGCTGCTTGGCCGCGGATTCGGTAAGCCCTGTCTTTGCGACGCAGAAGTCGAATACCTTGCAGACGGTCGAACCAAGCACGCCGGGAAAATGATCCTCGCCGCCGCACAGGTTTATTGCCGCGACGCGCGCCTGCTTGTTGGCGGTCGAGCCCAGCGGAAAATAGCACGCCCTGCCGGTCAGCAGGTCCACGCTTTCGACGCAGTCTCCGGCTGCGTAAATGTCCGGATCGCTGGTGCACATGCGATCGTCGACCATCACGGCGCCGGTTTCTCCGAGCTTGAGTCCGGCTTTTTCGGCCAGTTCGATGTTGGGCCTTACGCCAATGGCGAGAACCACCATGTCCGCCGATAAGGTTCCCCTGTCCGTTACGACAGCGCGGACGTTTCCGTCTTCGTCGCCTTCGATGCTGCGAACATGCGTATCGTCCAGCACCTTTACGCCGTTCGCCTGGAGGTGATGCTCGACGAGTTTGGCGATTTCCCAATCGAGCATTCCGAGTATCTGCTGCTGCATCTCGACGATGGTTACCCTGGCGCCCTTGCGAGTAATCGCCTCGGTCGCCTCGACGCCGAGCAGTCCTCCGCCGACGATCACCACGTCGTGGGCCCGTTCCTCGGCGAGGCGAGCACGTATGCCCTCGGCGTCGCGAACGCCGTGCAGCTTGAACACGTTCCCAAGCTTCACGCCCGGGATATCCGGAACCATCGGCGATGCGCCCGTGGCGAGAACGAGCTTGTCGTATTCCAGGCGGGACTGCTCGCCGTTGGTTTCGTCGCGAACGAGGACGCACTTGTCCTTCCGGTCTATCTCCATCGCCCGCGTCCGGCTGAGTATGCGCACGTTTTTGACGTTCTGGAAGAATACCGGATCGCGCACCCCGCCAAGCGGCGAGCTCATGAGTTCTTTCTGGTCCTTCACCTCGCCGGAGACGTAGTACGGCAGCCCGCATCCGGCGTATGAGAGGAACTGGCCCATCTCGACGACGGTCACTTCCGCATCCGGGACCATTCGGATGATCTTGGCAGCCGCCTTGGGACCTGCCGCCACGCCGCCGACAATCAGGACGCGCAGGGGGTGAATTTCCCGCCGCTCTACCGCCAGGTCCTCCGGCTCGACAAGGGGCAGCACGATAGTGACTTCCGTCCCACCAAGGTCGCTTTTGCCCAGCTCGATGTTTCCACCGGCAGCCTCGACCACGGACTTGACGAACGCAAGCCCCAGGCCCGTTCCCGGCCGGGTTGACTGCCGGGCCGTGGACGACCGGAAGAATGTGTCGAAGACCTTCGGGCGGTCCTCCTCGCGGATGCCGACGCCGGAGTCCGAGACACTCAGGCGAATCGTCTGCCGCTCGCTGTCTTCGGATACCCTCACCCGGACGCGCCCACCGTCGGGCGTGTACTTGAACGCGTTGTCCAGGATCGCGTTGAGGGCCTCGGTGAGCACCGCCTTGCGGAAATATATCTGCGCCCGGGGCGTCTCTACGAGAATGGAAAACCGGATGTCCCGCTGGGAGGCCAGGGGAGTGTATCGCAACTCGCTGTGACGCACGAGCTGGGCAAGGTCCGTGATCTCGTGCGATTGCTGCGTGTCCTGCAGGGCGTGCGCTATCGCCATCATGCGCCGAGAAGCTTCGGACGCCTGGTCGCACCGGGCGAGGGCCCGCGATATGGCGTCACGCTGCTTGTCCGTCAACGGCCCGACGTATCCGTCCAGCAGCGTTCGAAGAAGCGTCCTGACCGCAGCCACTGGAGAATTAAGCTGGTGGGCGACCATGGAGGCGAACTTCATCGGGTCGGATTCGAATTCGTTACGGTCCATTATTGTGTTCCCATGCGTCGCTCATCGTCAACGAGGCAAGGGGCATCGTATCCTCCTCGCTCCCTGGCCGCGACCAAAAATACTCACGGAACAACTCACGCCTGACCTGTGGAAAGTCTGCTGCCTGCAGCCAGCCGCCTGGCGCACCAGGGCTGACCAGGGCTGCGCCGCAGCGTACCAAAGCGTACCGTTTCGTACAAGTTCGCACAAGTCCGCACAAGTACGCAAATCCCGGGACAACCGGGAACAGGCTGGAAAGGGTTTTTGGAGGGGCAAAAATACGTAACGTCTTATTACACACAGAGATACAGAGATTCAGAGAAATTAAAAAACGCTTTGCTTTGTTTTTAAACCTCATTTCCCTCTGTTCCTCTGTGTAGGTTTTTCGTTCTTTAATTGTCAAGCAACCTCAGCGCGCGTAGCACGCGCCTCCATACTTGGGCCAATACCCACGTTTTGACCACCCGAAAGGGTAACTTTTCGAAAAGTGATGTGCGCAAG
>JAJRYB010000099.1 GCA_024275995.1 Planctomycetota bacterium
GGAGTGGACGTTTGACAAGAGCTACAAGACTCGGGCCGCGGCGAAGCAGGATGTTTTCAAGTACGTCGAGGTGTTCTATAATCGCAGGCGACGGCATGCGTCTCTGGGCTATGTCATCCCGGCGGCGTATGAGGAACGTTATGAATCAACGGTGACCCAGGCGGCATGAAGCCCACGCTCCAAGTGTCCGACTTTCTTAGAGCACCTCAGCCCACAGATCGCAATCTGTGGGCTGTGGTGTTTTTCCGCGATATCCCAGGTGAGTGACGATTGTAACTCTTTTTGCTAAAGACGTATGCGCTCTCGAAGTTCCCATTTTGCGCGCCCGGATGGACCAGCGACCATCCGATTCGTCCGAAAAAATATAAAAAAATATTCCACGCCTGAATAAAGACTTACGCACATCACTTTCCCAAAAGTTACCTGTTCGGGTGGTCAAAACGTGGGTATTCGCCCAAGTATGGAGGGCTCGCATTACGCGCGCCCGATGTTATTTGAAAACAGAATACAGCGGTTGATCGGCTAATCGGTTGACTGGTCAACTGGTTAAAAACAACTTCCGCCAAAAGGCAAGCCGATTGCGATTGATGCGCAACCTTCGAGCAATAAAGATGTTGCGCCTTTTCGAGCCCTGATCCCAGGTCCCAAAACCCTGTTTTTTTTCGTCCCTGGTTGTCCCCGGTTGTTCCAGGATTTGCGTACTTGTGCGGACTTGTACGAAACGGTACGCTTTGGTACGGACTCCTGCGCAACGGCCCGCTACGGCGCAGCCCTGCGTAGCCTTGGCGAAGCAGGGGCGTAGCTCTTGAGCGAAGACAGGCATCCACATATCTCAATGTTTATATGCGATTCTGCTGCCGTCCTCACCTTTCCAGTTCCGCGCCGAGGCAGCGGGTGATGCGGTCGAAATCGTCCAGGCTGTAATACTCCACGGTAATTCGCCCGGCGTTTTTTTTCCGTGCGGGGTTTATCGTCACACGCGTTCCGACGGTCCGGCTGAGCTGGGTCTCCAGGTCAAGGATCAGCGCGGTCTTGGCGAGGACTTTTTTACCGTTGCCGGCCGTCTCGCCGGGCCCGGCGGGCAGGCCCTTGATTTTCTGGACTGCCTGCTCCATCTGTCGCACCGAAAGCCCCCCGCCGACAACTTTTTTCGCGAGTTTCTCCTGCGCAGCAGGCTGGCCTACAAGCCCGGCAAGCACCTTGGCGTGCCCGAAACTCAGGTTCCCTTTTACGATCATCTCCTGCACCGAATCGGGTAAGTCCATTAGTCGCAAGTAGTTAGCAATGGTAGCCCTGGGCTGGCCAAGTCGCTCCGCCACCTGCGCCTGCACCAGGTCGAACCTGTCCATGTACTCGCGATACGCCCGTGCCCGCTCGATGGGGTTCAGGTCCCGGCGATGGATATTCTCTACCAGCGCCCACTCGAGCATTTCCTGCCCCGTCGCCTCGCGGAGCACGCACGGGACATTCTCAAACCCCGCCCGTTCGCAGGCTCGCAGCCGGCGCTCGCCGGCGATCAGGACGAACGGTTTTCCATTTTCGTCGTCGGAATCTTCCACATGCGATCGCGTCACGACCAGCGGCTGGAGCACGCCCTGCCGAACGATGCTCTCGGTAAGTTCCATCAGGTCGTCTTCGCGGAAGTCCACCCGCGGCTGGTACGGATTGGGAGCGATCTGCCCGATAGGAATTTCCATCGGCCTGCCGTCTGGTTTCGTTTCCACCTGCCGGTCCTGCGAGAGCGGCTGGGCGGTGTCGGGTTCGCTCGGCCGGTACACACCCTCCGGTGGCGCCGACGCGGAGGAATTGACGATGAGACTCGATAACCCCCTACCCAGTCTAGGCTTAGCCGATCGTGGCCGTGCATTACCGCTCATAGCGGGCCTCCCTTCCCTGGATAAACATGCGTCCGTGCTGCGGGTGGATGTTCCACGTGGAACATGCCTTCGGTATCCACAGGAGAAATGCTACCACTATCATCGGGACTCGGCAAGAAAATTTGCGTGGGTTTTCCCGTCAGACCGGCGATTGTTCCACATGGAACATCGCCGTAAGATAGCCTTCAACCTGCCTGCCACGTCACGACGGGCAGGCGGCAGGCGCAAAGGTAGCAGAGGAAAATGTTTTTTGTAAACCTGCGAGCGGACCTTCGAAAGACGAGGTTTAAGCGTGTTTCGCCAGCCAGCGTGCCAGGATCATCAGCGCCCACAGGCGATGCCGGTGATCGTCCCTCCGGGACAGGTGATCGTTGATCAGCCCGTAGATCGCCTCCCGCCGGAATATCCCCCTGCCCAGGAAGCCCTCGTCCAGCAGCGTTTCCTTCATCGTCTCGCGAAGGTCTTCCCGCAGCCATCGTCCAAGCGGCAGGGCGAAACCGCGTTTGGGCCTATCGAACACCCCGGCCGGGAGAATATCGCCAAACGCCTTCCTGAGCGCAATCTTGCCCTGTTTCGCATTAAGCCTGAGCGCCAACGGCAGGGTCGAGGCCGTCTCGACGACCCCGTGATCCAGCATCGGAGATCGCATCTCCAGCGAACAGGCCATCGAGGCGATGTCCGTTTTTACAAGCAGGTCGTCCGGGAGATAGCTCATCAGGTCGTGCCTCTGGGCGTAGGAGACCTCGTCGCCGAAATCCGCGTCTTCGTACAGGTTACAGAACCAATCCTGAGGCCCGTAGATATCGGCGCCGGCTATGAAATCGTCTGTGAAAAGGTCTTTCAGGTCCTCAGCGGCGAACAGGCGTCTCAGCGTGAAATACTGTATCGACGGTGGTTTTGTAAGTATTTCCGCGAACCGGACAAATCGCCGCAATCGGCTTCGCTCGTCGCGTGGGTAAAACGGGCGAACCATCGCCGCCGACACTCGAACGCAGAGATGTCGCAGCGGGCTCATTCGCTCGGAAAGGTGCATCGCGCGGTAACGGTCGTATCCCGCGAAGACCTCGTCCCCGCCGTCGCCGCTAAGCGCGACCGTCACGTGCCGCCTTGCTTCCCGGCAAATCAGCCAGGTCGCAAGGGCGCTGGAATCGGCGAACGGCTCGTCGTACATGTCGACAATCCTGTCCACCATGCCTTCGGTATCGGGTCGAATAAGCAATTCGGTATGGTCGGTTCCCAAGTGCTTCGCCAGTTCTCGCGCCGCGGGGCGCTCGTCGAATTCGTCCTCATCGAACCCTGCCGTAAACGTGCGGACGCCTCCTGTCCTGCCGACGGCCTGGCACATCAACGCAACGATAATCGACGAGTCGATGCCGCCGCTCAGCAAGGCGCCCAGAGGAACGTCCGAGACCATTCTTGCGGAGACGGCCCCAGCAAGCCCATCCCGAACGAGTTGTATCGTCTCGGCCGGAAGGGCGTTTTCGATCGTCCTGGACGACGGCTGCCAGTAGGGCGCCGGCGAGGCGGACCCGTCGCCGACTTGCAGCATGTGCCCGGGCGAAAGTTTCTGGATACCCGTCCATGCCGACGCGGGCGATGGGACATAACCCATGGTTATATAATGAGTTATAGCCGCCGCGCTCGTCGTTGTCCCTACCAGTGGATGGGCCAGAAGCGCCTTTGCCTCGGATGCGAACACTATTGCTCCCTCGATGGGAGCATACCACAGCGGCTTTTGCCCAAGTCGATCCCGCGCGAGTAACAGTGTTCCGGCGTTTTCGTCGTAGAGCACGAAGGCGAACATTCCGTCAAGCCGGCTGAGCATGTCGATTCCGTATCGTCGATACAAATGCGGGAGCACTTCGGTATCCCCGTCGGTCGTGAACCGATCGCCGGCGGCCTGGAGAGATCGTCGAAGTTGTGGAAAGTTGTATATCTCGCCGTTGAACGCGACGGTAACTTTTCCGTCCGGCAGCGACATGGGCTGGTGCGACGCTTCGGGGTCGATCACCGCCAATCGTCGAAACCCGATCGCGCATCGTCCGTCGCAGGACAGGAATGCGCCTTGCTCGTCGGGCCCGCGGTGAGCGAGCCGGGACGCCATCGCGCGAGCGACGTTAAGATCGGCGCGTCGCGCAGCAAAGACGAATTCGCCGGCGAAACCACACATGGATGGGAATTGTACCCCCGCGAGCCTTCATTTGCAGCCGGGAGAAATCGTCACCCGATCATCCGGCGAGGGGATACACGACGCAACCCCTTGATACTACTGGCCTTCCGCCTTCTGCAGCGCCTTGGCGAAATCGGCATTCTCCTTGAGCTGGAGGAGTTTGCGGAAGTCTTCTTCGGAGTACCACCGACTTTTCGGCGTCGCCCACCTCTGACGATTTCGCGGCATCAGGAGCACTGCCCGTCCGTAGCCATCCCGATTGTCGCCGTAATCGCACGCAAAAATCTGCTGAAGTTGCTCGCCGCGTTTGGGCATCGCCGGGATGTAGAAGTATCCGATTTCACGATCGGGGCTCAGTGGCGATCTCAGTTCTTCGGGTTCGAGCAGTTTTTGCTCCACCAGGACGCGAAGACTTGCGGGAGGCTTGTGGTATTTATTGACATAAATGGCGTAGGCGGGGAAGATTTTCGCAAGTTTGTAGCACGTATAATCGCGCTTCCCCTGGCGTCGCACCCCCATACGTGTTGGAACCAGATACGCGGTTCCCAGCAGCAGTCCCACAGCAGCCACGGAACCAAGCGGCATCATCGAAGCCCAGAGCGTCTGCTTCGCAGAGAGAGAAAACATGGCGTATAGCACCAGGAAAGCGACAAACATCGCCGCTCCCAGCGCGATGACGGCGCCTATTGCGAACACAATCCGGCCGTCGGTAAGGCGCATCACAAGCAGCATTGTTACGCCGGCGGCGAACGCCCCGGCAGAGCCGCTCAGGAACGACGCCAACATGCTTCGACCAATCCCAAGGCGTTGGGCGTATCCGTAGCGAGGGAACGATCGCCGGATCAGGTAACCGCCGCCCACGATCCACGCAACCACGAAAACACCCAGGACCAGAAAAATCCAGCCGTTGATGTAATTTGACAAGACAAACCCAAGCACCTTATACTCCGATACTTATGTGAGGCAAACTACCGCGGTGACGCCGGCGGCGCACAGTGCGCCTTCCTTCGCTGCAGTTTATTGATGTTCATATTGTGAATGTAATCTCCGGTTTGTCTTCAGGCCTGATTTGACGGCTGGAACTGCCTTCGGCAGGTTGCATTGGCAAGACGAAGAGTAATAAGTCTTATCGTCCGTCCACGATGATTAATCCAAGGAAAAATACCATCGCGCCTGGCGTCGGGGCGACAGGATAAAAGGGGCGCGGTTGAGGCGAGAGGCGCGGAGCGGTACAATCCTTTGACCGAAAGGGAGCGAATCATGGACGAACGATCGATCGGGTCTCTCGAAGACATTTGGCCGCTTCAGGCTCAGCTCAATCGGCGCGCCGGTATCGACACGCTGGCTCTTGGCGAGGCGATGGAAGAGGCGGAAGGTGGCGGGGAGGCGAAGGCGAAGGTCGCCCTGCGCACGGAAGTAGGGCGGGCGCTCAAGAACTACATAGACGCGCTGGCTTCGGAGTGTCACGAGCTTCAGGAATGCCTCAGCTGGAAGCACTGGTATCGCGAGGCGAAGGAAGGAAGGCAGTACGAACTCCAGGACCTTCAGAACGCCCGCGTCGAGGCGACCGATATGTTCTTTTTCTGGATCAGCATCTGCCAGCTCCTCGGTCTTCAGCCGGGGGACCTCTACCGCCTGTACGCCGGGAAGCTCGGTATCAATCACAAGCGGCAGGACGAAAACCGCACGCAGGCGGAACACACCACCCACGAAAACGAAAACCGCGCCGTGGTTTAGAGCCTGTCCGAATAATCGCACGCCGGCGCGTTACGACGAAAACGGGATGGGCGGTAAGAAGGGAGAGGCAATTATGAATTTTCGTATCGTGCGAGCCGCTCTGTCGGTCGTTTTCATTCTGTGGTTTGCGGCGCCCCAGGTGGCGGCGCAGAGCAAACCACCGCCGAAACCGATCCCAAAACCCAAACGTCCCGGGGCGATTCTCGTCAAGCTTGTCCTCTCGACGGGGGATAACATCGAAGGGGAGTCCATACCCGGAAACTCCCGCCTGATTACTCTCCGGGTGAAGAATCGTCGCGTCGGTATTCTGGCGGCGAACGTTATCCGCCTTTCGCTGAAGTTCGCCGAACACGACGAGGTGGCGCCGGGCGACCTTACCGGTACGGAACGACGCCTGGCCGTCGGCAAATACCTGCTCAAGCGAAGGCACATACCGCTGGCTGGGCTGGTGTTCCGCCACGCGCTGGTTTCCGATCCCACCGTCGCGGATAAAATCTCAGCCATCTACAAAAACGCACGCGTTGTCGTTCCGAAAGATCTCGGCGGGAGAAAGGGCGTAAAACTCGCGAAGCGACGGTACGTGCTCCCTACGATCGCCCAGGTGCGGGCCTGCAACGAAAAGGCCGCTCAATGGGGCAGGCGGATGAAGGAAATCGCCCCGAAAACGCATCTGGTGGAAAGCCGCTTTTTCCTCATCTACAGTGCGTGGTCAAAAAAAGACGATCGCGCCCTTGTAGGTATTTACGACAAGCTTTACGCCACGCTCTGCAAGCAGTTCGACATCCCCGCGGGTGAAAATATCTGGATTGGAAAGCTGCCCGTGTACGCATTCTGGGAGAAGGGCGATTACGTCCGGTTTCTCACGATGGTCTGCAGAGTGTCCGCAAGTACCGCCGCAAACAGCGGTGGAATCGCCGGGCGACGCACAGCCGGGAAGGGAGCCTCCAGAAGCCCGTTCAGCTACGTCGCCCTCGGACCGGTCAAGATGAAAGGCATGTCGCGCCTGCGCGCTAAGAACTGGTTCTTCGAGCTGCTCACCCACGAATCGACGCACGCCTTCCTTTCGCGATACATGGGACCGGTGCACGTCATTTCCTGGGTCAACGAGGGAATCGCCGAGACGATAGCCTCCACACTGGTCAGCAGGTCCGGTGCAGCCGAGAAACTCAAGAGGGCGCACGCCGCGGTGCGCAGCCGGAGCGCTGATTTCGCGGACATGCTCACGATGGATAACATCCCTCTCGAGAACTTATACTACGGGGCCGCACAAAGCCTCGTCCGCTTTCTCATAAAGGCCGACCGCAGGAAGTTTATCCGCTTCGTCGAGCTGCTCAAGGAAGGCAAGTCCAGCGCCGACGCGCTCAAAGGCGCTTACGATGGACTGACGCACGAAAAGCTGATCGCCGCATGGAAGCGATACGCCGGGCGATAGTAATACCATCGTCTATTGGGGCAACCTGCCCGCACCGCAACTTCACCGGGTCTGCTTTCGCGCGTCCAGGAGCTTGTCCAGCTCGTCTGGCGGAAGGATTTTTCTCTCCGTGCAGATTTCGCGGATGCTCCTGCCCCGTTCGCCGGCTTCCCTGGCGATAGCAGCCGCCTGGTCGTAGCCGATCTTCGGCGCAAGGGCGGTCACCATCGCCAGCGACCGCTCGATAAGTTCCCGGCAGCGATCTTCGTTCGCCTCCAGTCCGCGGATGCATTTTTCCTCGAACATTCGTCCAGCCGAGGCGAGCAGGGCGATTTCGGTGAGCAGGTTCATCGCAATCATCGGCGTGGCTACGTTCAGTTCGAGCAGGCTTCCCACGCCACCGGTAGCCCCTGCGGTTATCGCCGCGTCGCAACCCACCACCTGGCAGGCGACCTGGATTACCGACTCGCAGATCACCGGGTTGACCTTTCCTGGCATGATGGAGCTTCCTGGTTGAACCGCCGGCAGCAGCAACTCGCCAAGCCCGCACCGCGGACCCGAACCCAGCAGGCGGATGTCCGAGGCGATCTTGCCCAGTGCAATCGCCGCCATTTTCAACACGCCGGAGGCATGCAAGGCTGTGTCCCGCGCCCCGGCGAAGCCGAAGTGGTCCTTCGTCTCGTGCAGCGGAAGGGCCAGCTCCTCGGCGAGAAGGCTGCATACATCGGAGGCGAAACCGTCCGGCGCGTTCAGGCCGGTCCCGACCGCCGTCCCCCCGATCGGCAGTTCGCAAAGGCTCACCTGGGCGGTCAGCATCGCCACCAGCACCGCGTCGATCTGGGCGGACCAGCCGGCGAATTCCTGGGATAATCTGATCGGCACGGCGTCCATCAGGTGCGTCCTGCCGATCTTCACAACCTCGTCGAACGCCTCGGCCTTGTCTCTCAGCGAGTCGCGGAGCGCCCGCAACGCCGGGACCAGTTCCTCGTGAATCGCCCTCGCGGCAGAGACGTGCATCACCGTGGGGATCACGTCGTTGGACGACTGGCACATGTTCACATGATCGTTGGGGTGGACAAGCGACTTCTCGCCCGCCTTCGCGCCGAGCAGTTGTGCAGCCCGGTTGGCGATCACCTCGTTGGCGTTCATGTTCGTGCTGGTTCCGCTTCCGGTCTGGAACACGTCCAGCGGGAAATGCCCGTCCAGCTCGCCTTCGACAACTTCGCCGGCGGCTGCGATTATGGCGTCGGCGATTTTCCCGTCCAGCCTCCCCGCGGCGCGATTGACTTTCGCCGCGGCGCGTTTCACCCGTCCCAGCGCACAAATGAACCGCCTGCCCATCCGCCACCCGGAGATGGGAAAGTTCGCCATCGCGCGGGCAGTCTGCGGGCCGTACAGAGCGTCGGAGGGAAGTTCCATCTCGCCCATCGAGTCGGTTTCGATTCGCGTATCGGTCATGGTCGTTCGTCCTTTTCCAGGCGGTATTATAGACCCGCCGCCGCGCTTCGCCAATGCCGCTCACACACCAATACTTGGCGCAACGGTGCGAGAGTGTCTAAACTTGTCTGCATGGGGCAACTGGCGAGCTATTTCAGGCAGCACAAATGGCAGCGACGGCTGCTTACGACGTCGCTGATTATACTCGCCGCGATCGGGACCGCGATCTTCGCCTACCCGGTAGCGATCGACCGGCTGATCATTCACAATCTCGGCAGCGACGATAGCGGCGTGCGCACCAATGCGATTGTCAGGGCAATCGCACGTGCGACGAAAAATCCCGCGACGCTCCGACGAATCGCCGACTCGCTCGATACGCGCAACGAGAAGCGTTTCCGCTCCGTATTGACGGTGCTTCGCTATTTTTTACTGAGGGACCCGAACCGTCCACCTGCGCTCGAGCGCCTCGCAGAAGCCCTGGAAACGGACGACGAGAGTCGGTTCCAGGCGGTGGCTGCGACGCTGCGCGACGCCGCGCGGTTCGACGTGCCGGATCGCAAAGGCATACACATTGACCGCATGCGGGCAATCGACATCGTCGGTTCACTGGACGAAAAGAACCCGACCCGCGGCGCCTACGCCCGCGCGGTTTTCACGTCCGAGGCGGTCCTGTGCGGACGTGACAACAAATACGTCCGGCGCGCCCTTGCCGCCGCCACATCCGATCCATCGTCGAAGGTTCGTCGGCTCGCGGCGTTGCTGGCGGCGCGTTTGGATGCACGGGAAGCATTGGGAAAGCTCCTGGACGACGACGACCCGCCGGTCGTCGCAACCGCGGCGATGGGCGCGGGCCTGGCTGGACGAAAGTCGCACCTGGCGGCGCTGAAGCGCCTGCTTCGGTTCGATCTGCCGGGCGACGCGAAGGGGAGAATCGGCGTGCAATCCGCGGCCGCTCTCGCTATCGCGCTTCTGGATGGCCAGGGCAGCGCCGAGATGCTCGCGTCCATGACAACTTCCACCAACGACGCTCGCCTGCGCGATCGCCTGCTGCACGTGCTGACGCTTCTGGACGCCCCGGCGGCGAAGGCGGGCGTGCTGGCGATATTCGACGAGGCGCGCAAGGCGAATACCCAGCCACCGACGGCGGCGCTGATCGCGGCTGGGAAACTCCGAATCGTCCAGGCCGGCGATGACATTCGCGGCGTGCTCTCGGCCGCCCTGCGAAGACCGGACCAGATTTACGATTCGCAACTGCTGGCGGCAATCCAGTCGGCGGACGCGCTGAAACTCCCCGTCCGGAGGGAGATATTTGACATCTGTCGGAAGTACTGGGACCCGCGGAACGAACTTCTCCTAGCCGCCGCGGCGCGCGTACTGGGCAGGCAGGCGAAGTTGGACCAGCCCCTGCGCCACGATGCGCCGTCGCGCCGGGAGTGCATTGGCGCGCTGCAAATGGCGGCTGTTTGGGAAACCCCTCCTGCCACCCGACCGACCGCAACGTCGCCCGCGTCTTTTCGGACACCGCTTGCCTCGTCGGCTGCGGCGATAGCATTGTGGGAACTCGGCGCGAAGGGCGCGGAAAATTTCGTTCGCGACGCCGCGGGGGCATGGACGACTTTACCGGGAGACTACGTCGCGTGGCATCTCTCCCGGCTGGACCGTGCGGAGGCATATAAATTGGGATTGCGGCTGCTCCCACCGCTCGGCGCACCGCCGGAGCAGCGCGTCTACAACAAAAACGAACGTGCGACCGGGGCGATGCTGCTGGCGCTCTCGGCCGGGGCGAACCAGAGCGTCGAGGCGCGCCGGCGCGTCCGGTCGCGACTGGAAGGTGGCGATATGGGTGGCGAGAAGGATTTCTACCTCGCCGGCGCTTACAGGTGCGCCCTTCTCATGCTCGGAGACGCCGGGCAGGACAGGATGATCTTCGAGCTGCTGGAGGTCGGCGCATTTCCGCAGCGGCGCGCCGTGACGGCGCTGTGTGCGGCAGGGGACAAACGCGCCCTGGACTGGATACTCTGGAACCCCGGTATCGACGAGAAGGACATTATCGAGCTTCTCACCGGCAGGGGGATCGGCGAGGTCCTGGAGACCCTTGCGCCGCAGCTTCCGAGGGTAGATACTGCCGCTGAAGACGACCTGGCCCAATGGCAGGTAAGGATTCTGCGTAACTATTACGCGATTCACCGCTCGAAGATTTCGCCGGGATTGCAACGATGAGCGCGAATGACGCGACGTCGCTCTTTCCGATCCGACGCTGGCTGAGAGGCGCGTGGGACCTGCTGCTGCCTGGAGTCTGCGAGGGCTGCGACGCGGACGACGTTTCCACCGGCGGACTGTGCGACGCATGCAACGTCCGCCTGCTCTCGCTGGTGTCGCTGCCTTACTGCCGGCGATGCGGTTCTACGCTCGGGCCTAACATCCCCGCGCGGTCCGACGGATGCGCCGGTTGCCCACATCCGCTGCCGCGATTCGCCGAAGCGATCCGGCTGGGCCCATACACCGATCCGCTACGCAGCGTAATTCGCGAGATGAAGTACCGCCGGCGCGATTCGATGCGGCGGCGCATGGGCAAATTGCTCGCCCAGGCGGTTCTCGCCCGCTCCGGCGAGGTCGCGTTCGACGTAGTCCTGCCGGTTCCGATGCACTGGCGGCGGCGCATCGCACGGGGGTGCGACCATGCGAGAGTCCTCGCCGGTTCGATCGCCTCCGGCAGCGACCTGCCGTTGGGCGACGAGCTGATTCGCATCCGCAACACCCCGCCACAAACCAGGCTGTCACGCACCGGCAGGATCGAGAACGTTCGAGGAGCGTTCGACGTTCGTGGAACCTCCGGTATTCAAGGCGCCCGCGTGCTGCTGGTTGACGATGTCACCACCACCGGGGCAACCGCCAACGAAGCCGCCCGGACGCTGCTTGCCTCGGGTGCGAATCGCGTGACTCTCGCCGTGATCGCAAAGGCGGAACCGCCTACCGCATACACCCCGCATTGGCGATAGGATCAGACACGCAGGAACTCATCGAGTATTTCTTCTTCGCGCGCGTGCATTTCCGCAGCCGCACCGGTGGAAGTGTCGTCGTAGCCCATAAGGTGCAACAGCCCGTGGAGAACGTAGAGCAGCAGCTCCCGCTGCGGACCGGTCCCGCGCAGTGGTCCCTGCTGCGCCGCCACCTCGCCGCAGACGATCAACTGCGCCACGAGGCGATCTGCGGATTCGTCGGAAAGATCGAAGCTGATAACGTCGGTCCGCCCGGCACGTCCCATCCAGCGGCGGTTGTGCGCAGCTATTTCACTACCGGACACGACGGCTATGTCCACCTCGCCGATGGGTACGCCCTGGACGCGGGCGACGAACGCCACCAGCGCGGCGATCTTTTTTCGCGGAACGCGCATGGCGCTCTGCGAGGAGGTAATGACGACCCGCGGCCTGGACGTTCTGCGTTTCACGCGGGCACAATAGTACCTCCCAGCCGCGAAGGCAAGAAACGACTCTGCGCTCTGGCGTCGTCCGCCCCGGACGTGTACAGTGCGTGCTCCCATGAGCACCGGACGCAACAAAACGAATTGGGAGCTGCCGTATCTCTCGCCACTGCCGGACGAGCCTGCCGCGCGGCGCAAGATGCGAGTTGCGCGCATAGCAGTATACGCGCTGTTTATCGGCGGTCTCGTAGCGACGGTGATCCAGTTCCAGTCGCTCACCATGCGCAACATCCGCAAGTCGCGGCAGTACGCACGCGAAAATCCGGAAGCCTCGGCAGGCAGGGTGGACATGGAAGCCTCCGCCAAAGGCGCACTGCCCCGATGGCGCGCCGCGATCCGCCAGTTCTGGTCCGGTCGGAACATTTACGCAAAGGCGCTTCCCGAGGCCGATCCCGAAAAAACGCTGACCTCCGACGGCGAGCCGAAAGTCTGGCTGCATCCGAATATGCCGCTGATAGTGATTCTGCTTTCGCCGATGGCGTACCTTTCCGTACCCGCGATGGCGATAGTATGGAACATGCTGAAGCTCGCGGTGATCGTTGCGTCGTTGCTGGTGGCGGTGCGAATCGCCAATCACAATGGAAAGCGAATGCCCGACTGGGTCGTCGCACTGGGAGTCGCCTGGTCGATATTGTTCGTCATCGGCGACATTCAGCACGCAAATACGAACGTGTTCGTGCTTGGCGCGATCGCGCTGCATCTCTGGCTGTACCGGCGCGGAAACGACCTGTCAGCCGGCGCCGCGCTGGCGCTGGCGATCTGCCTGAAGATGACGCCGGCACTGTTCCTGTTGTACTGGCTGTACCAGCGGAACTTCCGGCTGCTGTGCGGGGCGGCGTTCGGGCTTATCGCAGCGATGGTCGTTCCGCTGATCGCGATGGGTGTCGCATTCGGCCCGGAGCACTTCTTCCTGCTGACGGGAACCTGGCTGGAAAACCTGATCATGCCCGGACTGGTTAAGGGTTCGTGGTACCCGATACACATAAACCAATCGATTCCGGGTGTCCTGTCGAGATACCTGCTGGGCGGTGACAACGGAAATATTTTCTGGAACCCGGACGATAATCCCGCATCCAGCCAGCGAAACTTCGGATACATCCACGTCGCGGTGCTGAGCACGCAGGCGGTGAAAATGATCGTGCGCCTCTGCCAGCTGGCGGTGGTGGGGCTGGCAGCCTGGGCAATCGGATGGCGAAAACTTACGCGCGACGACGGTAGACGAAGCCTGCACTACGCCCTGGTCCTGCTGGCGATACTGCTGCTCAACCAGCGGACGTGGGATCACCACGCCGCGATGCTGCTGATCTCCGGCGTGGCGATATGGTACGCAATAGCATACGGGCGTTTTTCCCGCAGGGTGCGCGGGTGGGCGATTGTGCTGATGGTCGCGGCGGGACCGATGATCTGGATGAGCGGGAAGGATACATTCATGCTGGCGGGGCGGATCATGGGACAATACAACCTCCGCGTCGGGCCCGAAGAAACGTTTACCGTGTGGGGAAGGCAGGTTACGCTCGGCGAGGATAAATCCGCCCGCCTGCCGGAGATCTGGCACGATTTGTCCGAGGCGTACGGCGTAACGTTCCTGTCTTTCGTGCTGATGTTCGCAGCCTGCGTCGTGCTGCTGGTGGCGATACGCAAACAATCGCAACCGTACGCGGATCGGCGGCAGAAACTTTTTTCCGAGACGGAATAAGGTCGAATCAGCTATCTACGGCTTCGATCGGCCCCTGCTCGGGTTTTTCGCTACCGTTACTGTTACCGTTTCCACCGGATCGCGGTATTTCGGCGGCGGATGGTTTTTCTCCGACGGGGGTAGGGTAGGCGATCCTTCCGTGGTAGATCCCGCAGAGGCTCTTGACGAGCGATTGCTCGATCCGGTGGACTTCGTTGAGCGTCAGCTCGCAATTATCGAGCTGCCCATCCATCAATCGTCGGTTGACCATGGTGTGCACCTGGTTTTCGATTCGCCCGGGCGTGGGTTCGGACATGGCGCGTACGGACGATTCGGAGGCGTCGGCGAGCATGAGGATGGCTGCTTCCCTGGAGTGCGGTTTCGGTCCGGGGTAGCGGAACTCCACCTCGTCCGGTGCGCGATCGGTGCCGTTCTTTCGCTGCTCGGTGGCGGCGTGGTAAAAATACTGCACCAGCGTCGTACCGTGATGCGTGGCGATGAATTCGTGCAGCACCTGAGGCAGCCCGTACTCGCGCGCCATCTCCAGCCCGTCCTTGACGTGCCCGATAATAATCAGCAGGCTCATCGCCGGCGAGAGCTTGGCGTGCTTGTTGGACGAACCGGACTGGTTCTCGACGAAATAGTCCGGCTTGTTCGTCTTTCCGATATCGTGGTAGTATGCCCCGACCCGCGCCAGAAGCCCGCGCGCGCCGACGGACTCGGCCGCGGCTTCGCACATCGAGCCGAGTTGCAGCGAATGGTTGTACGTTCCCGGCGCGTCCATCGCCAACCGTTTCAGCAGCGGTTTTGAAGCGTCGCAATATTCCAGCAGCGTCATGCTGGTCGCCGTCCGAAACGCGCGTTCCAGCAGAGGAAGGATTCCCTGCACAAGGAAGCCCGCCAGCAGGGCGAACCCGCCCGCCCACAGCGCGTCCAGCAACGCAAAAGGCCACGGGGTGGACGTAGAGACCGCCAGCGCGAATACCACCAGCACCACGACGCCGGCAGTGATGCACGAGACGACGACAAGACGGCTACGCGTTCGGATTTCCCGAAGCTGGAAAACGACGGCTATCATTCCAGCGACCAGCAGAAGGAGCGTGGAGATATCCGCGCGAAGCTGGAGCACAATCAGCACCGCCAAGGCCGAGCCGATCGCAAGGGCGAAACGCTGATCGTATGCTATCGTCAGGACGATCGCGGCCATCAGCACCGGCAAGATAGCCGTGTGGGGGTTCCATCGCAACCCGTGCACCAGCGCCTTGTTCACCAGCAGCATGAGAAGCAGCAGCGCCGCGACCGTTATTCCACGACGCACCTGCGCGACGATTTCATGCTGATAACGGAAGACGTAGAAACACATCACGGAGGTGATGAACAGCACAAGGACGGCTCGACCGGCTGCGTTCACCAGCAGCGTCAATGGGCCTCCGTACTTGCGGGAAAGGTATCCGGCGTGCTCGCAGGCTAGCAGGTCCAGGCCTCTCTGGTCGAGAGCGACGATTTTTCCATCCGACCGGCGCGACCGTTCGACCAGCAGGTCGCCACGTTCGTAGAAATCGAAAGTCGCCTCGGGCGGATTGGCGCGCATGGAAAGTTCCGCCTCGCGGATGGATCGGTCGGTAACGCGCTTATCGTACCGGTAGGTGGGGCGCTGCCCGGAAAGTGCGCCGAGAACATACGTGCGAACGTTCGACCGGATCGGAGCGTCGAACGCCTCGATCGCCGGTTCGATCGCAGCGGAAAGCCGGCCTGTATTTCGCGATCCGAGTTCCAATACGTCGGTGAGATCGACGACGCCATGCCCTCCGCCGCCCACCAGGCGCACCTGCAGGACGCTTCGCTCTCGCTGGGCGCGCAACTCCGTCGGGGCAACCACCACCAAGCCGGACAATTTCTCCCGAAAACGCAGGATCGCGGTTTCGAAGTCGGCCTTTCGATCGCCCTCGGCGGCGGATCGCCAGGCGGAAAGGGCTTCGCCCGTCATGGGCCCGAACAACTTCGCCAGCGTCTCGTCGATGCTCGCCGGACGGCTCGTCGCCTTGAGCTTTTCCGGAAGGGTTCGCAGGCGCGCTACGATCTCGTCGAGAAACTCCGCGTTCAGGCGAAACGTAGCCGGGGTGCTTTCCTTCGCGCGTGCGACGGCGTTTTCCAGGCGCGCCTGTGACAGCACCTTGAAACCCGTCCGCGCGCGAATGTCGTTCGGAACGTACTGTCCCAGGCGATACGGGAACGGTTCCAGCGGCCAGGCGTCCATAACGAGCGCGGCGATGCAGAACACCACCGCCGTTGCGGCAGCGGGCAGAGACGCGGCGTCTCGCAAGCGTCTCCACCAGGTCGCGCCCGCGGCGCGGGCGGCGCGCTTTGCGTCAAGTCGGCTGGGTCGAGTTTTCTTTTTAAAAGGCCACATGTTTTAAATCTCAAATCTCAGATGGTTTCCCGGCGGATTCCTCTTGGCGGTTGTTCCTGCCATACGCTTCTACGACATTCTGGACCAGGTGGTGACGGACGATATCTCCACGGTCCAGCACCACCATCGCCAGTCCCTTGATTCCACCAAGTCGCTGCTTGGCGTCCAGAAGCCCGCTCATCGTCTCGTCCGGGAGGTCGATCTGGCTGTCGTCGCCCGTGACGATCATTTTCGAGCCGTGCCCCATCCTCGTCAAGAACATCAGCATCTGCGAGACCGTCGTGTTCTGCGCCTCGTCCAGGATAATTATCGATTCGTTGAGGGTCCGCCCGCGCATGAACGCCAGCGGGATCACCTAGATCAGGTCATTGACCATGAACCGGCGAATTTGCTCGTAGTCCATCATGTCGTGCAGGGCGTCGAACAGCGGTCTCAGGTACGGGTTGACCTTCGCCTGCATATCGCCGGGTAGAAAGCCCAGTTTCTCTCCCGCCTCGACCGCGGGACGCACCAGCACCAGTCGCTTTGCCTGCTGGTGCTTGAGCATGTGGACCGCCACCGCCACGGCGAGGTAGGTTTTTCCGGTCCCGGCCGGTCCCGTGCAGAAAACCAGGTCCCTTCTCCGCATCGCTTCGATGTATCGCTTCTGTCCCTCCGTGCGTGCGCGGATGATCTGCCCCGACACGTAAACGTCCAGGACCTCCGCCGCCTGCTCGCCATCCCTGGAGGTCGCTGCGCTGATCGCCTCGGCGACGGTCGCCACCGTCACGGAGCGGTTCTTCCGCAGGTCTCTCTGGAGCGTTTCGATAACCGTCGCGGCGCGCGATACATCTGCTGCGGCGCCGGTGACCTTGATCTGCGCGTCCCGCGCGAAAATCTGCACACCCAGGGAGTCGCGGATCATGCGCAAATGCTTGTCAGCAGGTCCGAACAGAATGCCCCGCTTATTCGGGCTTTCAACTGCGATGCTCAGTTCCACGCATGCACCTTCCGTCGCATGAAAGATCGGACAATTCGTCAACGAACGTTACATAGTACATTTCGACGGGTCCGTATGGTCCAATGAATTTCTATTTGCGCGCAGGGAAAAAACGCAGGGCGACCGTCCCTTTGGGAACGGCCGCCCTGTTCGCTTACGTTACTACCGGCCAATCGAGGTTGAACTACTACGACGGCTCGATCAACACGGAGTCTTTGTCGTCAAAAGGCAACCCCGGACCGTCGGTGCTGTTGGTATTGGTGCCGGTCTTGTTGGTATAGGGGTTGTCCTCGTCCACACCGATCGTGTCGATGTCTTCCTTGTAAAACGCGACGTTCGACGGGCCCTTCAGCATGTTGGTTCCGTCTTTACCGTGGTTTCCGGCATAACCGGTGGGGTTAGCCGTGGTCGGCGCGTAGTTCGTACCGTCGGTAGCCACGTCACCCATAATCGGCACGCTGTCGCTGAGCTTCGTGAACGGCGCCGGGTTCGTGTTGGTGCCATCGTCCTCGTAGCCCATGTGCAGGGCGTAATCGCAGAAGATGTTATCGTCGGCATCTTTGAACCCATAATCCCGGTTCGTCGTTCCATCGCGTGTCATCACCCTGCCGGAGACAGCCGGACAGCGGAACATTTTCCACGTCGTGTTGTCTTCCTTGATCAGCAGGCAGAGATTCTGGACCATTGCGCCATCCAGGCCTGCCAGGGAGCCGTTAGCGTCCTCATCCACCGTCCCGCCAAGATCGGACATGTACTCCGAGGATTTGCTCTGATCGATGATCGGGAAATCGTCATCGTTCATGCTCTTGTAGATCGTGATCGCCTTACCGAGACCGTTAAGGTTGGCCTGGCAGCTCACACGTTTCGCCAACGCCTGCACTCTTGTAACGCTAGGAACCAGAATCGAAACCAACAGACCAATGATAGCGATAACAACCAACAACTCAATCAGCGTAAAACCCTTTGTGCGTCGCATCATGCGACCTCCTTCCCAAGAAGTAGTCTTTGCGCCAAACGCCCACGAGGCACGACGGAAAGAGGTATATGATGAGGCATTGCTGCGCCTCACGCACCGCCGGGACGCCTGACTTGGCCGGAGTTACCGCACCGGCCTTGGTATTCTGATATCGCTTCCGTCCGCTTCCAATCTCTGACTGATCGGAAGCACGTTTTCGCTTTCGTCAGCGACGCAGAATTATCGGCACCTTGCCGCTACATAGTACACTAAATCCGACTCCACCAGCGCAGGGCAAACGTACCCGACCTTTCGACGGCCCGCCTTGGCTCGCCGCCGATGCGCCGCGAGGCTTCCGGTTCCACCGGATTCCAGTATGGTAGAGCCTATCGCAGCGGTGGGTGAGAGAAAAACATTTCTCAGAAGCAAAAATCTACATGATGGCTGGTACGTACATTAGTACACCCATCGCTGTATATGTCATTATACACTTATTTCTCCGGAGATGTCAATAACACGGGTCTAAATAATTTATCCGGATAATTTAGCGTTATGACCGCCCCGGAAGACAGGGCATTGACAGGTCTGCGACGGGGGTTTAGGATGCTTTCTCAGGGCTACCAGTCCCATGGAGAAGCCATATGCCGGACGTCGAGACGCTTGGCAGGATACTGGAGCAGCGCGGGCAATCGCAATTGCTACGGTTCTACGATCAACTCGATCAGGCCGCGCAAGTGTCTCTCCTGGAACAGATTGCAGCTATCGACTGGGAGAACGTCGACGATTTGATCCACCGGTACGTGCTGGACCGCCGTCAAGTCGCCCTACCGGCGAGTATCGACCCGCCGGAGATCGTTCCCGCCAGGCCCGAAGACGACGAGCAGAAAAAACGCCTGCAGGAGGCCCGGCAGCGAGGGCGTGAATTGCTGGTGGAGGGAAAAGTAGCCGCCTTCACCGTCGCCGGAGGGCAGGGCACCCGCCTGGGATATGAAGGTCCAAAGGGGTGTCTCGAAGCGACGCCCGTGGCGCACAAACCGCTTTTCCAGGTCTTTGCCGAGCAGATCATGGCCGCGTCGCGACGAGCGGGTAAAACCGTGCCTTGGTACATCATGACCTCGTCGGTGAACGACGTTCCCACCCGTGCGTTTTTCCGACGGCACAAGTTTTTCGGCCTGGACGAAAAGGACGTGTTCTTTCTCGTGCAGGGGACGATGCCGGTATTCAGCCTCGACGGAAAACTGCTGCTCTCCAAGCCGGGCGAGCTTGCGGTCAGTCCCGACGGGCACGGTGGGAGCCTTCTCGCTTTGCGAAACAGCGGCGCGCTGGATGACATGCGCGATCGCGGAATCGATTTTATCAGCTACTTCCAGGTAGATAATCCGCTCGTGAGGTGCGTCGATCCGCTTTTCCTGGGCCTCCACGCGCTTCAAGACGCGCAGATGAGCGCCAAGGCGGTGCCAAAGCGCGACCCGATGGAAAAACTCGGAAACTTCTGCCTGGACGACGGGAAAGTAACCGTCATCGAATATTCCGACCTGCCGGACGAGCTGGCCGAAGCGACCACCGACGACGGGCATCTGAAATTCAGCGCCGGCAGCATTGCGATTCACATACTGAGCCGATCGTTCGTGGAAAAACTCACCGTCGAGGGAAAGTGCGACCTGCCGTATCACCGCGCGATCAAAAAGGTCCCCTGCGTAAACGAAAGCGGAAAGACCGTCAAGCCCGACAAGCCAAACGCCGTCAAGCTGGAGATGTTCATTTTCGACGCGATGCCTCTGGCGGACAGATGCGTGATCCTGGAGACCGATCGCAGCGAGGAATTCAGCCCGATCAAGAACGCCGCGGGCGACGACAGCCTTATGACCAGCCTGCACGACCAGGTCCGTCGTGCGGCGGAGTGGTTGGAAGCCGCAGGGGTTACCATCCCGCGAGACGCCGACGGACAGGTCGCGGCCGCTCTGGAAATCTCGCCCCTCTATGCCGACAGCGCCGAGGAACTGGCCGGGAAAGTCGATCCGGACATGACGATCGCCAGCGGGCAGAGCGTTTACCTTGGCTCGCGCGGGCAGACCGGCGGATTGCGATAACAACCGTGGTCGGTATTCGGTACCGGGACTGACTACCGGCTACTGGAGACTGGCTACCGTCTTTCCGGCGTGATAGCATATCCCCATGCCCCGCAAGAAAGTCCTTATTCTCGGGAACATGGACAAGCCCGGCGTATCCGAGCAGATAGAAACTCTGCGCCCGTTCTTCGCTCGCCGGGTGGACCTTCTGGCGGTCTCTCCGGCGATGGGTGACCTGCCGGTCGGCGCGGATAGCGCGGATTTGTGCGTTGTCTTCGGAGGGGACGGTACGCTTCTCTCGGCTGTGAGAATGCTGGCCGGCACGTCCGTAGCCCTGCTGGGCGTAAACATGGGCAAACTCGGGTTTCTCGCGGAGTTCAACGTCGAGCACTTGCAGAAGCACTTCGACGACATTCTCGACGGGAAGATTCTCCCGACCGAGCGAATGATGCTGGATGTCTGCGTGCGAAGCTGCGACGAGGAAAGTTTCTGCTCGCCGGTCGCAAACGATATCGCAATCGCAGCCGGCGCCCCTTTCAGAATGATCGACCTGCACGTTACGCAGAACGGCAGGCACATCGCCCGGTATCTCGGCGACGGGCTGATTCTCGCCACGCCGACCGGATCGACCGGATACAACATGTCCGCCGGCGGGCCGATTATCGAACCGACGCTCGACGCGCTGGCTATCACTCCAGTCGCGCCGCACACCCTGTCGCTGCGTCCGATCGTCGTCCAGTTGGCCGAGCCTATCGAGATCGTCGCAGCCGGCGTCAACGAAGGCACCAGCGTGCTCATCGACGGGCAAGTCCGGCACAAGCTGTGCGCCGGAAACGTCGTCGAGGTGCGCCGCTCGCCGCTGCCGGCGCGCGTGGTTCCGCATCCGGGACGAACGTTCTTCGAAACGCTGGCGAGCAAGCTGCACTGGGGGCACAGCCCGCACCATCATCAAAAGTAGCAAGGCTGCAAGAACCGCCCGTCGAAAAAATCGGCGATGGAATCTTATCGCGACGGCACTGCTCTATTTCGCGACCTCCGCGATCCGGGCGAACTCGTCTTTCAGGGCTGGGTACAACCGACGATACTGCTCGCCGCATTTCGCGTAGAATCGCTTCGTTCTCGCGTTTGGTTTTATCGTGCGCGTAATCTTTATTCCCGCCCGGCACGCTTCGGGGAGGTTCCTGAACCGCCCGGTTCCCACCGCAGCCAGGAGCGCCACTCCGTAGGCCGGTCCCTCCTGGGCGTTTATGGTGACACACGTCCTGCCGTAGATGTCCGCCTGCATCTGCCGCCACAGCGCGCTCCGGACGCCGCCGCCGGAAAGGCGAACCTGGTTTATTTTCAACCCGCGTTCGGAAAGCAGTCTCATGACGTCGTTCATGGCGAACGTAGCGCCTTCCAGCACGCTTCGGATAAGTTCGCTGCGCGTCGTGCGCGAATGCAGTCCGATCCAGCACCCCCTTGCAAGCGGGTCGGCGTGCGGCGTGCGCTCGCCGGTGAGGTAAGGCAGGAAGAACAGGCCCTCGCATCCGGGCGGGGCTTTGGCTGCCTGGTCGGTCAGTAATTCGTACGGATCGACTTTCCTGCGTTTGGCGGCTGCGACTTCGGCGCCGCCCAGCACGTTGCGATACCACTGGAACGACCCGCCCGCCGACAGGACGCATCCGAACATGCACCACTGCCCTGCGACGCACGAGCAGAACGTGTTGACCCGGCTGTGCGGATCGACCGCGTAGTCCCGCGAGTGCACGTACACCACGCCGGAGGTTCCCATCGTGGCGCTTGTCAGTCCGTTGGCGACGACGCCGTTTCCTATCGCCCCGGCCGGCTGATCGCCGCCGCCACCCACCACGGGTGTCCCTGCCGGCAAACCGAGCTTCGAAGCGGCGCTTTTCGTCAGCGTACCCGTTATTTCGTGAGACTCGACTACGGGGGGAAGAATCTCCGCGTCGATGTCGAACAGCGAGATCATCTTCTTCGACCAGGTGCGCTTCTTCTGGTCCAGCAGGAGCGTTCCGGACATGTCCGAAACATCCCCCGCGTACTCGCCGGTCAGGCACAGGCGGACGTAATCCTTCGGCAGGAGCATGTGTCTGATCCGCTCGTAAAGCTTCGGCTGGTTGTCGCGAACCCACAACAGCTTGGTGAGCGTGAAACTGGTCATCGCGGCGTTTCCGACCAGCGAGATAAGTTTTCGCCTTCCTCCGACGACCTGTTCTATCGCCGCCGCCTGCGGGGCGGTTCGCTGATCGTTCCAGATAATGCTCGATCGGAGCGGCCTGCCCGCGTCGTCCGTAATGACAAGCCCGTGCATCTGCCCGCTCAGACCTATTCCGGCGACTCCCCTGCCGTCGATACCCGACCTGCGAACTGCGGTGCGCACCGCCTTTACCGTCGCCGAGAACCACTCGTCCGGGTCCTGCTCGCTCCAGCCGCTCCTGGGCGCCAAAATCGTATGCTTGCTGGAGGCAGTGGCGAGAACTTTCGCCCGCCCGTCCATTACGAGCGCCTTGGTTCCGGAAGTGCCGACGTCTATGCCGATGTAATACGCCATGATACGCCCTCTCGGAATTTCCAGATTCACATGCGCCACCGCAGGCGAGGTGAATTGAAACGGAACCGGGCCGTTCGTTCAAGGCAGCGGTTCAAGTATATCGCAACACCTCCGCCGACGTTATGATATCCCACCATTACGGTTCTGGCGCACGGAGAGAGAAAGCATGATCGACGAATGGGACCTGACGGCTACGAACCTGTATCGCATGTCGAAACGATCCTACGAGGTGGCGGTGCTTCCGACGTGCGCCATCGAAACACACAATCGCCATCTTCCGATAGGGCAGGACTTTCGCCACACGACGCATGTAGCGCGTGAATCGTGCCGGCGTGCGTGGGAGACATGCGAATCGGTGCTCTGCCTGCCGGCGATTCCGTACGGGGTGGATTGCAACCTTCTGGCCTATCCCGGAACGATCCACGTCTCGCAGGCGACACTCGATACGATGCTGCGCGAGATCATCGTATCGCTGCACAAGCACGGGATACGAAAGATCGTCATTCTGAACGGGCATGGTGGAAACAATTTCGATGCGTTCATCCGACAGGTCCAGTACGACCTGGATGTGCACGTGTTCCTGTGCGACTGGTGGAAGGTCGGACACGACCGCTACGACGAGATATTCGACGCCCCGGACGACCACGCCGGTGAGATGGAAACCTCGATCGCGCTGGAACTGTATCCCCAGCTCGTCGAGCCGGGTGTTGCGGGCGACGGACAGGCGCGCCGGTTCCGGCTGGAAGCCTTGCGGAAAGGTTGGGTCCGCACCAGCAGGGATTTCGGCAAGCTGAACGATCACTGCGCCGTTGGCGACAGTTCCGCCGCCTCGGCTGAAAAAGGCAGGGCGTATCTCGACCTGGTCTGCGAACGCATCGCGAAGTTCCTGGTGGAGCTTGCTTCCACCCCTGTCGACGAGCACTTTCCGTTATCTCCGTAGCGCCCGGAGGCGCAAACAAAGGCGGCCCGGATGCTCTGCGCATTCCAGGCCGCTTTGAGAATATCCAGCAGTCCTACTCCGGCGAAATTGCCTCGGTCGGGCATTCGCTCACACAGGCGCCGCAATCGATGCAGGCGTCGGCGTCGATGACGTACTTCGGGTCGCCCTCGCTGATCGCTTCGACCGGGCAGGAATCTACGCACGATCCACACATCGTGCACGCGTCGGAAATCACATGTGCCATAAGTCTGCTCCTAAAACGAGACTACCATCTACAGCCATCGCAAGATGACGACCTTGAAACCCCGAAACATTCAATCGGGGACGACCATTATAATAAAAACCATCCACGATCCCGCCAGTCAAACTTTTCGTCCGGCGAGATGTTTTTTTTAGCTCGCTTACCGTCCGGAAGCTTCCACAACCGCCTCGGCGACCGCGCGGTGCGTAGCGGGGTCCATCATTTCCGGCATCAGCTCTCCCTCGGGGACCGCCTTCGCAAGGGCGTCCGCAGCCGCCATCATCATCTTCAGCGTGACCGCCTCGGCGGCGCAATCCAGGGCGCCTCGGAAAATGCCCGGATACGCCAATGCGTTATTCATCATCCGCCCGTCGGCGGCGACGGCGGCGCCTGCGTCGAGGGCGTCGGCGACGGTTATTTCGCTGACTGGGTTCGCCAGTGCGAAAACTATCGGCGCCGGCGACATCGACTTGACCATCTCCCGCGTTACGATATCGGGCTGGCTGACGCCGATGAACAGGTCGCGCCCCTTCATAGCCTCGCCGAGCGTTCCGCGGATGTTGTCCGCGTTGGTGCGTTCAGCCAGCGCCGTCTTTTCGTCGTTCATGTTCTCGCTTCGCCCGCGGTAGATAATTCCCAGCGAATCGCACACGACGACGTCGCCGATCCCCGCCTGCTGGAGCAGTTCGGTTATCGCGGTCCCCGCCGCTCCCGCGCCGCTTATCGCGCATCGCAGGTCTCCGATTTTTTTGCCCACTTTCTTCAGCGCGCCGTAAAGGCCGGCCAGCACTATCGTAGCCGTTCCGTGCTGGTCATCGTGAAAAACGGGTATCGAAAGGCGCTCGTCCAGCTCGCGCGTGATCTTGAAGCACTCGGGCGCCTTGACGTCCTCTATCTGGATCGCCCCGAACCCGCATGCGATTTTCATGCACACCTCGATGAACTCGTCCGGATCGTGCGTATCGATCAGGACAGGTTCAGCCGATACCTGCGCGAACTCCCAGAAGATAGCGCTCTTTCCTTCCATGACCGGAAGTCCCGCCAGCGGGCCTATATCGCCCAGCCCGAGTATCGCCGTTCCGTTGGTTGCGATCGCGACCTTGTTGGCGACGTTCGTATATTCTCGCGCCAGCGACCGGTCCTTTTCGATAGCCTTGCACACGCGCGCCACGCCCGGCGTATAGACGATACGCAGGTCGGTGTTGGAGCGGATTTCGGAGCGGCTTCGCATCTCACACGTTCCGCCCTTGTGCGTTTCCATCGCCAGGTCCTTGACCTCGACGACCTGCACGCCGTCGATTTTCTCCACCGAGGCGCGGACGCGTGACATCTGCTCGTCGCCGGTGGTGAAAACCATCATTTCCTGCACGATACCGTCCTGCTCGGTTCCAACAAGCCGCAGGTCGCTCACTCGCGCCCCGGACGATTTCACCGCAGCCATGAGCGCCTCTGCCGGGTCCGCGCCGTCGGCGATCCGCATAACCAGACCGAAAACAATGTTCCTTTCGAAACGATCGTGCAACGCCTCTGATGTAGCCATGAAAAATACCTCTCGCTCTGCGTTTTGCTGGTAATCTCCGCCGTCTGCGGAATCGCAGATTATACGCGCATATATTCCATACGCCACAGGCTGGGTGTTTTCCCGATTGCCCGCGGGCGCATAACGGCGTAGTATACCCGTCTACGGCTGCGAGAATAACACGATATGAGTGACCGAAAAGAACAACCTGACGGCGCCGGATACTTCGGACCGTTCGGCGGCCGGTTCGTGCCTGAAACGCTGATGAGCGCGCTGAACCAGCTCGCCGGCGAGTACGAAGCCGCCATCGCGGACGAAGGCTTCCGTGCCGAGTTCAACCGCTGCCTTCGGGAAATCGGGGGGCGTCCAAGCGAGTTGTACTTCTGCCATCGGCTGACCGAAAAGCTGGGCGGCGCGAAGATATACCTGAAGCGCGAGGACATGAACCACACCGGCGCGCACAAGATAAACAACACGCTCGGACAGGCGCTGCTGACGCTGCGGATGGGTAAGAAGCGTCTCATCGCGGAGACCGGCGCCGGACAGCACGGCGTTGCGACGGCGACCGCGGCGGCGGTATTCGGGTTGGAGTGCGACGTCTACATGGGCACCGAGGACATACGTCGCCAGGCGCTGAACGTGTTCCGCATGGAGCTGCTCGGGGCGCGTGTAATCCCCGTCGATTCGGGCCAGCGAACGCTCAAGGACGCCACGAACGAGGCGATGCGCGACTGGATGGGATCGTGCGAACAGACGCACTACGTTCTTGGCTCGGTCTGCGGTCCGCACCCGTACCCCGTGATGGTCCGCGAGTTCCAGAGCTGCATCGGGCGCGAGGCGCGCGAGCAGATGATCTCAGCCGAGGGGCGACTGCCGGACGTCATCGTCGCGTGCGTCGGTGGCGGTTCGAACGCAGCCGGGATCTTCACGCCCATGATAGACGACGAGGTGGAAATGGTCGGCGTCGAGGCGGGCGGGACCGGCCCGCAGCTCGGACGCCACGCGGCGACGCTCTGCGAGGGGGCGCCCGGGGTGCTGCACGGATCGCTGAGCTACGTGCTTCAGGACGACGACGGACAGACCGCCGAGGTTCACAGCATATCCGCCGGCCTGGACTACCCCGGCGTAGGACCGGAGCATTCGCAATGGAAGGAGACCGGGCGCGTCCGATACACCCGCTGCTCCGACGACGAAGCGCTCGATGCAGTCGTAACCCTGTCGCATACCGAGGGGATAATCCCCGCGCTGGAAAGCGCTCACGCGATTGCCGAAGCGGTGAAACTCGCCCCGCAGATGGCTGGGGACAAAATCCTGCTGATCAACCTGTCAGGCCGGGGCGATAAGGACTGCAACGAGATCGGCGAGATACTGAAACGCCGAGGACAACGAAACAACAGCGCCGACACAGAGAGACAGAGAACCAGAGAGTTGTAAGAGCGAAGAGGAAAAACAATAAAACACCGACACAGAGGAACAGAGAGACAGAGAGTTATAAATGGGTAGCACCTCGGGCGAAAAGTTCCTTGAAAAGTTTTACCCCCATCAGGAACTGACCGAACAGATAATCGCAGCTGCCATCGAAGTGCACAGGCAGCTTGGACCGGGATATCTGGAGCAGATATACGAGAACGCCCTGGTCCTGGAGTTGGAACATCGTGGGCATGACATAAAGCGCCAGGTATCGTGTAATGTCAGCTATCGTGGGCAACGGATCGGGCAACACAGGCTGGACTTGCTGGTGGATGATCAGGTCGTGCTGGAACTGAAATCAGTGGATGCGCTGGCGGCTACCCATGCCGCTCAGCTTTGGAGTACATTGAAAGCAGCGAACAAACGAATTGGGTTATTGATGAACTTCAACCAGAAGATGTTGACGGATGGGTTGAGGCGCGTAATCAACTGAGTGTGAAACACAACGTTGTTCTCTGTTGCTCTGTGTCGCACGCTTTGCTTTAGAATCAGGCGATGCAATAAAACAGCAACGCCGACACAGAGGGCCAGAGAGACAGAGGTAAAAGCAGTTAA
>JAJRYB010000100.1 GCA_024275995.1 Planctomycetota bacterium
ACTGCTCGATGCCGACTGGCCGAAAGGCGACGAATGAACGAACGATCCTGGATTTCCGAACGCTTCCGGGCCTCTCTCGAAAAGCTGGGCCTGGATACCGTCGACGGGGCGCTGGCGTTCACCGGTGGGGAGGACCTCGACAAGCCGGGGCTGGGCCATCGCCGACGAACCCGCATAGAAATAACCGACGCGACGGGGCGAACCATACGCGCCTACCTGAAACGATATGGAGCAGGGGGGCGAAAAAACCGGCCCAGCCCAGCCGGGATCGAACTGGCCAACATACGCTCAGCCCGCCAGGCCGGTATCGCCACGATGGAACCCATCGCCTTCGGGCAGGATGCCCCGTCGGGCGGCCGGTGTCGAAGCTACCTTGTGGTCTCCGAGGTTCCGGGCGACGCGCTGGAACGCTGCGCCGAAACCTTTTTGAAAGTGAGCGGGATCGAAAGTAAATCGGCGCGTCAGTTGACGGAAAAACTCGTCTCGCTCGCGCGGACGCTTCACGGGGCCGGGTTCGTGCACAGGGACTTCTACGCCTCGCACGTGTTCCTGAACGAAACGCCGGACGGCGAAATAGAACTGTATCTGATCGACCTGGCGCGGATGTTCGCACCGCGATGGCGGAAATTCCGCTGGCGGGTGAAAGACCTGGCCCAGCTCAAGTACTCCATGCCCGCCGAGTGGGTGGACAGATGGTGGGACAAATTCCTCTCGGCGTATCTCGCCGGCGCTGACGGATCGCCGCCCAGGTGGGCCAGGGCAATAGACGCAAGGGTCGCCGCGATGCGCCGGCGCGCGGAGCGACGTTTTCGACCATGAAAATCGCACTTGTCATAGAACGAATGGACAGATCCCGTGGTGGGCGTGAGACTTCCATTGCACAGATCGCCGCGGCGCTGTCCGATCGGGGCGAGGAGGTGACTGTCCTCTGCCGCAGCGCGACGTGGTCTTGCGAGGGCGTGACCATCAGGCGGCTTTCCAGGCGCGGGCTGGGACGTTCGCGCCACCTGGCGAACTTCGTTCAGGACGTGCAGCGGGAAATCGGCGAGGGCGGATATGACATCGTCCACGCGACGCTCCCGGTGCCCGGGGCGAACGTATACCAGCCCCGCAGCGGAACCCTGCCCGGACAAATCCATGCCAACCGGCAGCGATTGGGCGTTTTGGTCGCGATCCGCAACGGCGTGTTCGGCAGGTTGAATGCGTGCCGGCGAAGAATGGTGACGTTGGAGCGCCTGGTCCTGGCCGATCCGCACACGCTGTGCCTGCCGGTCAGTAACATGGTGGCGGAGGAAATCCGCCGCTACTACGGTCGGACCGAGAATGTCCGCGTTGCCTACAACGCCGTTGACGTTCCGGATGTCTCCTCCGTGCAGCGATCCGACGCTCGCCGGCGAATTCGCCTTGAGATGGGTGTCGATCCTGAGGACCCCGTGTTTATCACGGTGGCGAAGAACTTCCGCCTCAAGGGCGTCGCCGAGCTGATTGCCGCCTTCGGAAAGTGGTGTCAAGACAAGGCCGGGCGCGCCAAAGGCTCGCTGATCGTGCTCGGGAGCGACAGGCCGGAATGTTATCGGCGTCTCGCCGGTGCGAAGGGAATCGCATCCCGCGTTTTGTTCGTGCCGCCGACCGAAGACGTTTTCGATTGGTACTCAGCCGCCGACGTATGCTTTCTGCTAAGCTGGTACGACCCTTGCAGCCGGGTCGTGCTGGAAGCTCTGCGGTGGGGGATTCCATCCGTAACGACGACGTTCAACGGGGCGGCGGAAATTCTCGCCTCCGGTGCGGGAATCGTCGTGGAATCGCCGAAGGACACCAGGGGCATCCTTGCCGCACTGGACGAATTGTCCGACAGGGACGCCCGCGCCGCGCGAACGGAAAAGTGCCTGGACGCGGCGAATGGCCTGAGCATCGGGCGGCACGTTGACGAACTATTGGAAGCCTACCGCGAGCTTACCGGATAACGAGATATGATATGATCGACAGTCCGATATTCATGTTCGGCGTATTTCCGCTGGCAGCGTACGTCATAGGATCGACTCCGTTCGGCGTGCTCATCGCACGGATGCACGGAAAGGACCTGCGCTCTGAAGGCAGCGGAAACGTAGGCGCCACGAACTGCGGGCGTGTCGTGGGCCGGACGTGGGGATACGCGTGTTTTCTGCTGGACCTGGCCAAGGGGCTGGTCCCCTCGCTTACGGTCGTCATGCTGACGGGACAGGGCGGCGGCGACGGACCCGCGCCGGTTGTCCAGGCGGCATGGCTGGTAGTGGGAATGGGGTGCATTCTCGGACACGTATTCAGCTTCTACCTCGGCTTCCGCGGTGGCAAAGGCGTAGCCACCGCCCTGGGCGTTGTGCTGGGCATCTATCCGTACTTCACGTTGGCGGGGCTGGCGGCAATGGGGATCTGGATAATCGTAACACTCGCCAGCCGGTACGTATCGCTGGGGAGCATTTCGGCGGCGGTGGCGTTCGTACCGCTGCTGGTCGCGTTCAACTTCCCCCCTATGCGTCTCTGGCCACTCGGCTCGTTCGCAATCGCAATGGCGGCGCTGATAATCGTGCGGCATCGGGGGAATATCTCGCGATTACTCGCCGGGACGGAAAACAAGATCGGCCGGCGGAAATCTACCTCTGCTCCAGGTTCCGACGAACCTGCTCGATAAGCCCGCTGAGCGCCTGGTCGTCAGACTGGGCGGTTGCGATCGCATCCCGGGCCTCGTCGTATCGGCCGAGCACCTCCAGAACAAGGGCAAGGTAGAACCGCTCCGCAGCGCCTCCGCCGGTCTTCGAGGCTTTTACAGCCGCCGAAAGCTTCTCCGACGCGGCGAGAAGATCGCCCTTCACCCAATCGCAAAGCGCCAGGCGCAAGTCAATTTCAGACGCCGCGATTCCTCCCGCACCGGCTCGGCGGTAGTATCCCCTCGCTTGCTCGCAACGACCCTTTCGCAGAAGCAGGTCGCCCAGCAGCAGTTCAGTTTCAGGGGTGCGGGTGGGTATGTTTTTCAGAAGCCCTGCGGCCTGGTCTATCATTCCCGCGCCTTTGGCAGTGAGCCTTCGGGCACGTTCGAGGGGCGAGAGGCTTTCGAGCGGAACATCCAGCAGACGCGCCCTGGCGGACTCCATCTCCGTGGCGACGATGTTAACCAGCTCCTGGTACTGCTGTGGAGGGTTCACGCGCTGAGCACCGGACAGATTTTCGAGGAACCCTGCCGTCGCGGCGTTGGCGGCGTCGAGCTGGCGTCCCTGGAGCATTGTTCGCACCCGTTCGAGCGCGAACCGTCGGATCCTCGCGTCTGTGAGCTTCGCCAGGTCGATATCATCGTACAATTTCAGCGCCCGCGCGGTGTAAATGTCGATAGGCAAGACGTCTGAAGGCACGATGTCACGGTATCGGGCAAGCTGCTGGTATCCCTGCGCGATCATTCCACTTGCCGCCTCGGGTGGAATAATACCTTCGGTCCCCGCCGCTAGGAGGTGCCGGATACCCATAACCGTAAAGCGTATCTGCAGGTCGCTCGCCGGTCCGCGCGAGGTTTTTACGTCGCGTCCTCCGAGGTTCAGGAAGTATCTCCCGAGCAGGTAATACTTCGAACGTTCATTCTGACGATACCACGGCCGGCTTCGCGGTGGAAGGTTCCGGATCGTGCCTTCGGGGAGCAGTTGGCGGTCGAAATCGTCAAGGTTCAGCGGTGGCATAGGCTCCGTGTCGATGGTGGCGGCGTAGTCCGTCCGCGCAAAGCAGGCGGCGACCGGGTCGAGAAAGACCAGTCGGAAACGCGGCGATTCCATGAGCGTCTGGAGCTGCTGCGAGAGGTTGTTCCGAATAATGAAAAACCGCACGGAATCGTCGATTTTCGCGCGCCCGGCCGATCCTACGAAACGCAGGTCGTAGAACATTCGATGCTGGCGGATGAATCGCTTCAGGGAGTGCGCCTCGAGCCGTCCGTCCATGTAGACTCGTCGGGACGGGAAGGTGTGGTAATCGAACACGCTCGAATCGCCGAAGTTCAGGCAGTGGATATCGCCCTTGGCGGGCAGATCGCGGAGGAACTTCGCCGCGGCGAGAGGGTAATTGTCTCTCTGGAGGCCCGCGCCGAACCGCCTTGCCATTCCCATCTTCCGATACATCCATTCCGTGGACGTAGCGGCGATGAAGGCGACGGCGGCGATCAGCATAATAGCCATCGCTGCTGCGCGAAGATGTGCGGCGCGTGGAAACTTCTCAGCCAGCTTCCTCCACACCGCAGTCCCGTGCCATGCGAGCAGGTACGCGAATATGGGTCCCGCGAGTCCTACGTTGCGTCGCGCCATCAGTCCCATCGCCGCAAAGCCCAGTAACCATCCGACGTGCCCGATCGGAAGGCGTCGGAAGTTGATCCTCATCGCCATCGCCGCCATGACGGCAAGGACAGCGCCCTTCCAGTACAGGTGCAGAGCGCCCCAGGTGGGTCGGAGTTCGGCGACGCCGTAGGTGTAGTAGACCGCCTCGCCGGATATTCGCGTCCACAGGAGCAGCGGGTGCGTCGCAGCCTGGAACGGCCAGGGCGTCAGCAGGCACACGACATGCGCCGCAAGGATCGCCATCAGGGCTTCGCGGTCCAGCAGCCTGCCGAAAAGATTACGACGGAGCCTGCGATCGATCAGCGCGCCTATCAGCGCGGACCACATCAAGGCAGGCCCGAGTATGTACAGGCCGTGCATGTTCACCCAGAGCAACATGATAGGAACCAGCCACCACAACCTGCGAGTCGATGCGCCAAGGCGGACGGACTCCAGCAGGATGATAACGAGCATGAGGAACAGCAGCGTGAACGCCTCCGGACGGACGCGGATTCGCCCGGAGGAAACCAGCAGCATCGCCACCACGCAGAAGATCATCCACGCCGGTGAGACTCGCTTCCGCAGCGCCAGGACCATCGCGAGCGTTATCGCTACGCTCAGCAGCGACTTCATGACCGTAAGCAGCGTGAAGCCTCCGACGGCGTGCAGGGCGGTTACGATCAACTGGAAGAGCCAGTGAACGTTGATCCATTCCTTTGTTCCGTTGATGCTGAACGGGTCGTGACCGAGGATTCTCCCGTGCTCGAACATCCACTTTCCGCTCGCGAGGTGCCAGTGAATGTCGGAGTTCCAGACGGGCGCGAATGCCGCCGCCGCCGCTGCGACGATCAGGACGAGAAGAACCAGTATGAACCACACGCCGCGGGAAGCGGCGGGGGGGTTATCGTCGCCGTCCGCCGTCGCGGCGTTTCGGGATTCGGATACCAAACGCTCGAGTGCCATGACAAAACTTTACATGCGCTCTCGCCTTCGGGCAAGGACGCACTGCGCACAACGCATGGCCGAGGCGTACGAGAAATTGGCCGACACCTTGATTTCTGCTCGGTCGCCTCATCACGTTCGCTCTATGTTTTGCCGTTGGCGATGGCGAGGATCCGCCCGAGGCGCTCGGCGCATCCTTCGTCGATGAGACGTTTCAGTTTTTCGACGGTGTGGAATACCTCGAGCATCAACGTGCCCCTGTACGACGATCGGCGAAGTGCCGCCGCTACGGAATCGGCGTCCATCGCGCCGTATGTCGGCATGAGATGATCGTCCGTCTGCCCGGAGTTGTCGGAGAAGTGAACGTAGATAACCCGCCCGTCGGCCTTTCCGATGGCCTCGGCTGGATCGCCCACCAGCAGGGCGTGCCCGGTGTCGAAGCACATCCCGGTATTGGGCGCGTCGACGTCCCGGAGGATCGACGCCAGCTCTCCGATGTCCGCTCCGACAACATGGTAGGCGGGCAGGTTCTCGAAGGCGTACTTCACGCCGAGCCCCCGGCCGTACTCGCCCAACTCGCCGATGGACTTGCCAAGCTGTTCGACTCGCCGGGACCGCTCGTCGTCGGACACGCCTCCGCGACGGATCGTCGAGCAATGCACCACCACCAGCGGACCGCCCAGCGACAGGGCAAGTTCGCCCTCGGCTTTGTAGGTGTCCACGGCGAATCGTCGCGCCGCCTCATCCGGAGACGACGGGTCGTACTGTTCGCCGAAGACACCGTGCAGGCTGTCACACGGCATTTCCCCCGCCTCTATGTAGTCCTTCATCTCCTGGAGCGAAACGCTGCCTGCCTGGTTGCGATACGCCTGGACCGTGGTGCATCCCAGCCGACGATAGCACGCCAACCACTCTCTCGCGGGAAAATCGTCGAATCCGACGGCGGCGACGGTGCCCAGGCGAACCTGTTTCGACGACGATTGTGATGCGGTGTCCGCAGCGCCAGGTGAGATTTCGATGTTATCGTCCACTATTTTACACGTGCCTCCCTGCTCCCGTTACGTGGCGCCGAGACGTCGGCGGATGAACTCCGCGCGGGCCTCGCTGCGTTCGGGAGGCTCCATTGTCCTGTTCAGAATACGTTGCAGATGCGCCGGCTGGGTCAGGAGGAACAATTCGTTGATTGTCTTGAGGTCGATATCCTTCACCTTGCCCATGTGCACGCCCATCCGCACGAGCGACAGCAGATACATCGTTTCGTCGCTGCCTATCAGGCGGGCGGACCGCAGCAGCGACACGGAGCGGAAAATCTTGTCTTCGACCGCCGAGCATCGCCGCGACAGCAGCGACTCCCGCGCCCGGCGTTCGTAATCGATAAAGTTCGGAATGATCTGCTCGCAGAACTCCTCGACGATCCTTTCTTCGGTCTTTCCGATCGTCGTCTGGTTGGACACCTGGAAAAAGTCTCCGCTCGCCTCGGTGCCTTCCCCGTAAAGCCCGCGGATCGCAAGATGCATGTCGCTGGCGGCGCGAAAGGCCTTCTCCACTTCGCCGGTCATCTTCAGCGCTGGAAGGTGCAGCATTACGCTGACCCTCAGCCCCGTTCCGACGTTGGACGGGCACGCGGTGAGATACCCGAACCGGCTGTGGAAGGCGAAGTCCATGTGCTCTTCGAGCGTATCGTCCACCTGCATGATCTTTCCGATGGTCTCGGAAAGTTGCAGCCCGCTCCGGAGCACCTGTATCCGCAGGTGGTCTTCCTCGTTGACCATGATCGCGAGGTCTTCGTCGGCGTTGACGGCGACGCCGCATGGGTGTTTCGCCTCGGCCTGCTGGCGGGAAATGAGATGGCGCTCGACGAGAAGCTCCCGGTCAAGTTCCCCGGCCGAGACGATATCGACGTAGAGCATTCCCGGCGCGATCTTCGCTTCGAGGATCGTATCGCGAAGGCGATTGGCGAGTTCTTCCTGCTGGGCGGGCGCGCACCGCGAGAGAAACGGCATACCCGCCAGGTTCCTCGCCAGCCGAATCCGCGACGATATAACCACGTCGTGCATCGGCCCTGCGCCGCGAAGCCATTCCCCGGCCCGGCGCGTCAGGTCGGTCAGCTTCATGTGTTCTCCAACTCCTTGATCTGGTCGCGTAAAGCAGCCGCCCGCTCATAATCCTCCGCGGCGATCGCGCCCTTGAGTTCGGCGCGAATGCGAAGAATCGCGTTCTGCTTTTTCTGATCGTTCCCCGCCCGGTGGGGCACTTTCCCGATGTGCTGGGTGGCGCCTTCCTGGGCCCGTTCCAGCAGGGGACCGAGCACCGGGGCGAACGCCTCGTAATCGTTCGGGCATCCCAGGAGTGTCTGCTCCCGGAACTGTTCATACGTCAGCCCGCACACGTCGCAGTTAAGCTCCTGCGAGGCTTCCACGGACGAGGACGTCTGGAGAACGAAGTCCTCCAGCAGCTGGCTGATCGGAAGGTTGGTCTTCACCGTAATTCCTTCAGTGACGGCGCAGTCTTCGCACAGATGCTTCTCCGTCTTCTGCCCGTCGACTATTTCCGTCAGGTGGATCGTCGCCGGCTTGTCGCACTTGTCGCACTTGAAGGTCATCTCGCCACGTCCTCGTTCCCGATCGTCAAAAGTATATCCGCTCCCTATGGAATTCTACACTCGGAAGTCCGATCCAACACGAGTTCACGAAAATTTTCGGGTATTCTTCTCAACCGGCCGCAACCGTCAGCGAACGAAGCTTTTGAATTTCAGCGGGGCAGGCGCACCGTGAATTTAGTACCCTCGCCGAGGGTGCTGTCAACGCTGATTTCGCCGTCAAGCGAGGTGATAATTTCGCGGCAGATCGCCAGTCCAAGCCCATGGCCGTGAGAATCGCCCTTCGCGTCGCGCCTGGTCGTAAAGTAAGGCAGGAAGATGTCCCGCAGGTTCTCCGGCGATATACCTGCGCCGTTATCGGCGACGTGCAACAGGACGACCGGTCCGTCGGCTTCCGTGGTTATATCAATCCTTCGCGGGGTGCTCCTGTCCATAACCGCCTCACGCGCGTTAAGCAGCAGGTTCAGCACTACCTGCTGGAGTTCGATGGGACGGGCCAGAACGGTCAGATCGACCGGGATGTCGAAGTTCAGATCAATCCCGTCTTTTTGTGGTTCACGCGCCATCGCGACGATGGTGTCGGCAATGATACGACAGAGATTTACGCGAACCGGGCGGGCCTGATCCTCGCCGACCAGGCCAAGCAACGCCTTGCATATTTCCGACGCACGCTGCCCACCGTCGGCGGCGCGGGCGATCGCCTTGTCCGAAAGGGCGGGGTTACTCTTGGCGAGCTGGGCGTAACTGATGATCGGCGTGAGGATGTTATTGAACTCGTGGGCGACCATGGCCAGCATCGTCCCGACGGCCGCTCGACGCTGGGTGGATCGCAACTGCTCCCTGAGGGATTCCACTTCCCGCTGGAGCTTCGCCAGACGCTCTCTCTGCGCCGTGGCGGCGGTCGATCGGCTTGTAGATACTGTCACTTGCGCCATCCTCTTGTACGTGGAGTGCACTTGGGCTATGAATAGGCTCTCGGACGCTACTTATACATCGGATCGAGACATATTTTACTTGAGGCGCACCTTCACCAATGGACGTTGAAACAAAACTGGCCGCGTTGATCGAATTGGCGGAATCCTGTGATATCACGGTTCGGATGGTTCCGACCTCGGGGGACTCGCGGGAGCATCCAGGAGGGGCGCTGGTGCGATTGAAGGATAAGGAAATACTGTTCCTGGACCCGATAGCCCCTCCGGCGGAGCAAATCGACGTTCTGGCGACGGCGCTGCGGTCCCGAAGCAACCTTCAGGATCGTTTCCTCCCTCCGGAGATTCGACGCGAGATCGACGGTAAGGACTGGAAGGAAATTCGAGACGTCTAATTTGGCGTTTGGAAAGAGCGTCCCTGCGGTTATCATCTCGCCCATGAGTGTAAAAGCGCATGGCGTTGACATGGTGGACTGCGAGCGTTTTCGCGAGGCGATCGACAAGCACGGCGACCGCTTTCTGCATCGCGTCTTCACCGCCGGCGAGCTTGCCTACTGCATGGGCAAGAAACGCGAGATGGAACATCTCGCCGGACGTTTCGCCGCGAAAGAAGCCGTCCTGAAAGTTCTCGGAACGGGTTGGGCGCGAGGGATCAACTGGACCGACATCGAGGTGCTCAACGAACCGTCCGGTCAACCCAGGGTTTACCTCAGCGGGCGATGCCGCCAGATCGCCGAGGCGCTTGGTATCGGCGGGATCCTCATATCCATCAGCCACATCGTCACGCACGCCATAGCATCGGCAATCGGAACGACAGAACCGATTCCAGAGTACCCGGACCTGGACGAATTGCTGGATCAGTAAAGGCGAACGAGCGAGGCTTTTTCCATTCGATGAACGGACGCAGGAAAACAATTTTTCTTTCCGCCGCCGAGGCGAGCGGAGACGCGCATGCCGCCGGGCTTATCGAAGCGCTGCGCCGTCGCATGGGCGATGTGCGGTTCGTCGGCGCCGCCGGTCCGAAGATGGCGGCCGCGGGTTGCGAAGTCCTGGTGGACCTGACGAAACACGCAAGCATGCTCGGAGGTCCGCTGCTGCGCGTCGGCTACTACGTCCGCCAGATCCACAAGCTCAAAAAAGCCATTCGCCTCATCAGGCCCGACGTGCATATTCCTGTCGATTCGCCGGCGTTGAACTGGCATCTTGCCTCGGCGGCGAAGAAGGCCGGGGCGTCCGTGGTGCACTATATCGCGCCGCAGGTCTGGGCGTGGGCGCCCTGGAGGGTAAAAAAACTCGCACGCCTTACAGACCACGTAGCCTGCATACTGCCTTTCGAGGAGCAGTACCTCCGCGATCGCGGCGTTCCCGCGACGTTCGTGGGACATCCGCTGTTCGACACGCTTTCCGCATCGCCGACGGAAAATCAGATGCCGGACCTGCTGGACGCCTGGGCAGAAGGTTCCTGGCGGGTGGCGTTGCTTCCGGGCAGCAGGGCGAGCGAAATTCGCAACCACGCACCGGCGCTTCTGGAGACGGCGCGCGCGATTCGACGGGTCTGGCCGGAGTCGCGTTTCACCATGACGGCCCACTCCGACGAGATCGCCGAGACGCTAAGAAAGCTCTACCATGACGACAGCGTGGAAATCGCTGCCTGCAGGACGCGTGAAGTACTGGCTGAATCGCATTTCGCTATCGCCGCAAGTGGAACCGTTACGCTGGAAGTCGCCCACTTCGGCGTTCCGATGATCGTGTTCTACAAGGCGAGCCTGTTTATGCGAATGCTGAAGGCGACGCTCGGATGGTGGCTGCTGGCAACGCGACGATTCTCGCTGATCAACGTCCTTGCCGAGCGATCCACGGTGCCCGAACTCATGCCATGGCGTGGGAACGTAAATGCGCTGACGGACCTTGCGGAGGAGGTAATGGACGATCTCGGCGGACTCGTCGAGATGCGAAGGAGACTGCTGAAACTCGTTCAACCTTTGAGGGCGGCGCCGCGGATGGCTTGCGACAACGCGGCGCAGATCGTGTGCGACGTTATGGAGAAGCGAAGTCCCACCTTTCAGGCACACGTTTAGCTACGGGCGGAACGTCCGTGGCACCCACGGGCGAGACGCCCATGCCACCTTTCATAATCCGCCGCTCAGGAAACTTCCGCGCCCGGGGGAACTTCGCCGTCGGGCGTGAGGATCACGACCTTTCGTTCGTCGCCTTCACCCACGCCAAAACTTGCCGCCAGGAGCATTCCGTGTGATTCCAACCCGCGCATCTTGCGAGGTGCGAGATTCGCGACTACTACGATCAGCTTGCCCAGCAGCGATTCCGGCGAGCAGTAGGTCTTCAGCCCGGCAAGGAGCTGGCGCTGCTCGCCGCCACCCATGTCCACTTTAAGCACCAGGAGCTTATCGGCGTTGGGATGATCGCCGACGGCAACGATTTTGCCCACGCGCAGGTCGAGCTTCATGAAGTCCTCGAAGGTGATTGTCTCTTTCGCCTCGCCCATCGGTAACGTTCTCCTGAAATAGTTTTTCGCATCCCTTACAGAAGACCACGGGTTTGCCCGGGGGAATCTGTCGTTTCGTTGCGATTCGCCAGTGTAGTGTCCCGGGCTGGTTCCGACAAGTGCCGAAAGCGCACGGTGGCGTGAGGCCGGCAGAGATTGTAGAATCCGCCCCTGAAAGAACGGGCCTATGATGAATACCGTGTACCCATACAAGTTCCACCCGATTTACAAAGAGAAGATCTGGGGTGGACGCAACCTTCAGCGACTCTTCGGAAGGCAACTGCCAGCCGGGAAGAAAATCGGCGAAAGCTGGGACCTTTGCGACCTTGCCGAAGGCGTCAGCGTGGTGAGTAACGGCCCGGAGGCTGGGAAATCGCTGACCGAGCTTACCCTTTCGCAGGGCGGGAATCTGCTCGGCGGCGCCGAAGCTCTTGAAAATGGACGATTCCCGCTCCTGCTGAAGCTGCTCGACGCTAACGAGATGCTCTCGCTCCAGGTGCATCCGGACGCCGAGGCGGTCGCGCAGATCGGACCGGAGGCCGCCCTTAAAACCGAATGCTGGTACTTCCTCGAAAGCAGGGGAGGTCTGATCCAGAAAGGCGTTCGCGAAGGCGTAACGCCGGATGAGTTCCGCAGGGCGATCGAGACGGACACCGTCGAAAAGTGCGTGCGGTCGATCCCGGTATCGGCGGGCGATTTTCATTATCTTCCCGCGGGTATCGTCCACGCGATAGGGGCGGGACTGGTCGTCGCCGAGGTGCAGACCCCCTCGGACACGACGTATCGCGTAACCGACTGGGGCAGGGGGCGCGAAATCCACGTCGAGCGATCCATGCAGTGCATCCGTTTCGACCTGACCGGCGACTGCCCTCCCGGCGCCGACGGCGAAACGCTGCTCGTGACGGATTATTTTACGGTGGCCAAACGCTCGACCGGTTCAGGTGAGGCGCAACTTCCTGCCGGTCGCTGCGCCGCGATCATGCTGCTCGAATCCGACGGCGGCGTGGAAGTCCACCACGAAGGTCCGATCGAGCCGTCCGTTCCCGTCTCGCCGGGGGATACCGTGCTGGTTCCCGCCGGTCTGGGCGGTTCGAAAATAACAACGAAGAAACATGCGGCGTGGCTGGAAATCACGCTTCCGGAACAACGATGAGTAAAATTCGCATCCAGAAATATCTCTCCGATATCGGCGTCGCCTCCCGAAGGGCGATCGAAGAAATGATCATCGAAGGGCGGATCACGGTGGACGGTTCGCTCGTCGCGGAGCTGCCGTGCTTCGTAACCGAAGCGAGCGAGATCCGCCTGGACGGAAAGCCGGTTCGCCGGCCTCATGGTGGCGGCAGGAAACTGTACTTCCTGTTGAACAAGCCTCGCGGCGTCGTGTGCACCCAGTCCGACCCGCAGGGGCGCCCGCGAGCGGTGGACCTGCTTCCGGAAATGAAAGATCGCGTCTACTGCGTGGGGCGTCTGGACGCCGAGAGCACCGGGGTGATCGTGCTGACCAACGACGGCGAGCTGACGCAGCACCTTACGCATCCCAGCCATGGCGTCGAAAAAACCTACGTCGTCGAGGTGGAGGGCAGGATTGACGGCGGGCAGATCGATCGCCTCAAGAAGGGCGTCTGGCTGGACGGAAAGCGGACGGCGCCGGCGAAGGTCAAGGTTCTTCGGCGCAATCCCAAGCGGAGCCTGCTTGAGATTCGCCTTTCAGAGGGGAGGAACAGGGAAATCCGGCGGTCCCTCGCACGCCTTGGGCACAAGGTCCGCCGCCTGAAGCGAACCGCTATCGGCAGGATAACGCACAAGGGTCTCAAGATCGGAAACTTCCGCATGCTGAAGTCGGCGGAGGTCGCCTCGCTGCGGCGAAGCGGCGCAGGGCAGGACGGTAAAACCAGAAAAAACAAAAATACAAAAAACACCAAACCCCAGCGCGAGAGAAAGAAATGACGGACACATACCGGTTTCTTGCAATCGATCTCGGTGCCGAGAGCGGACGCGGAGAGCTTGTGACGCTGCACGATGGAAGGGTAACGCTGGAAGAGCTGCACCGATTCGCGAACCGCCCGGTGAAGATGCTTGGAACGCTGCACTGGGACATTCCATCGCTGCTGGCGGAGGTCCTCTCGACGATACGATGCTGCCGCGAGCGGGGGATAAAGCTGGACGGAATAGGCATGGATACCTGGGGCGTGGACTTCGGACTTATCGGTTCCGACGGGGCACTGCTGGGTAATCCCGTGCACTATCGCGACGGGCGAACGGAAAATATTCACGAGTACTCCGATCCCATCATGCCCAGGGAGGAGATATTCGCAGCCACCGGATACGAACCCTGGCCGCTGGCGAGCCTGTTCCAACTGCTCGCGATGCGGCGCGACAAATCGCCGCTGCTCGACATCGCCGAGACGTTCCTGAACATCCCGGACCTGTTCAACTACCTGCTGACCGGAATCAGAAGATCCGACCGCTCCATCGCGAATACGTCCAACCTGATGGGCACCGATTGCCAGTGGGCGGAGGAAATCATCCGTCGGTTCGACCTGCCGCGAGGAATGTTCCCGGAGATGATCGAACCTGCCAGCGTTCTTGGACCGCTGCTTCCGGATGTGGCGGCAAGCACGGGCGCCGGCGAGGTTCCGGTGATAGTCTCGGCGGGGCACGACACGTCCGCAGCGGCTGCGGCGATCCCCGCCGAGGGCGAAAACTGGGCGTTCATCAGTTGCGGAACGTGGAGCATACCGGGCTGCATGATAGAGAGGCCCATCGCAACTCCGCGATGTTCGCAGCTTGGCTTCACGAACGAATACACGATAGGGGGATGGTACCTGGCGCGGAACGTTTCGGGACTCTGGCCGGTGCAGGAACTCCGCCGCAAGTGGGACCGGCCCGACGATCCGTGGGATTACGCCCGCATCGTCGCGGAAGCCTCCTCCGCGTCCGACGCGCCGCTTATGGACGTAGCCGACGAGTCGCTGCTGCTTCCGGAGGACATGGAGGACGCGCTGGTTGCACTGGTCAGGAAGGGTGGGCGGGACGCGCCGAAAAGCCGTGGGCAGCTTCTGCGCGGGACCCTGGAAAGCCTCGCCCTGGAATACAGCCGCCGCATCCGCGCGATGTCGGAACTCACCGGTAAGACCTTCGGAAAAATCCATATCGTGGGCGGGGGGATAAAGAACGAGCTGCTCTGCCAGTTCACCGCCGAGGCGTGCGGGATAGCTGTTCACGCCTCCGCCGACCAGTGCTCCGCGCTGGGCAATGCCCTCGGCCAGGCGTTGGCGCTTGGGATACTCAAAGACCCCGGTGAAATCCGACGGGTGGTGCGGGCGTCATTCCAGGCCCACACATATGAGCCGCGGGAACAATCCGCGTGGGATGCCAAGCGGGAAAAATACGCTCGAATCACCGGCGAATGAATCACGCGAAAAAAAAGCCCGCGTCTCTTTTGCAGAGACGCAGACTTTCGCTAAGCCTTGCTGCAGCAAGATGTTATCTTCGGCGCCTGCGAGGCAGCGCCACGACGCCGCCTATGGAAAGCCACTCGACTTCGCTCGTGACTTACGCTTTCGCCTTACGGCGACGCTTCAGCAGAACCGGAATGCCCGCAGCAACTACAAAAATCATCGTCGCCGGTTCGGGAACCATGTTCACCTGCGCGATGTAGAACCGATTTTCCGGGAACAGGTCCGTATCCGTCAGGTCCAGTTCGATCAGCATCGGGTTCACCTGCCCGGTGAGCGGATCGTACCCGAAGTCGAGGAACTGCACCGTAGTGATATTTCCGTTACCGTCCGGATCGCCGCTGGCGAGCGTCTCGGCGGAAATATCGATCCGGATCACCTGCTGATCGCCCCAGTTATTGATCTGGGGGTCATAGCTGGTTTGCCCCGCCAGGCCCGCGATAACGCCTCCGTCGCTGGAGCTTTCGACGTACTCGCTGCGTTCCAGGAAGGCGTCGGCGTAAACGTAATCGTTTCCGGCATGGTCCTTGAGGGTCGGATCGTTGGCAATTTGATCCGGGGTCCGTCCTCCCCAGATAACGTCGCCGGGATTGATACCCGCGGCGTCAACCTCTCCGACCTCCATCGAGGCTACGATCGTGTCGAACTGGGCGTCCGTCAGGCCATATTGCGCCATGTACGCCTGGTTGACTGGGGTGTTCTTGTTGTACGTGCCGGTGAGAGGATCGAACGTCGGCGGATGCCACTGGTTCTCGGTGGCGTCTTTCGCCAGGTAGCTGATATCGTTACTCAGCGTGATGTTCGGGTCACTCCTGCTGGTGCCCCATCCGTTGATGTTGAACGTCTTCTGGCCGTCCTTCACGTAGACGTCCATCTTCACGCTCCCTGCCGGGGTCTGATCATTTATGAACGTATTGGTCTGCGGGTCCCACTTCACGCGGTGTGTCAGCCAGCCCATCGCATACCCGTTGCGGTACATGTTCCGACCCTGCTTGAGCGTCTTATCGTCGCCGGGCTGCATGCCGGCGTCAAACGTCGTGAAGTCGTTGTTATCGTACTGGCTGTACGTCATGTAGAACTTGATGGTATTCGCCGCGCCCTCGATCCAGTAATTATTGCTGGGGATGTTGAGGTCGGCGTGGTTCTGCGGCCCCGAAGGCCAATCGTCACCATCGGGGAACGTGGTCGTGGCATACGGTCCGTTCGAATAGTTGTGCTGGCTGTGAGCGGAAACCGGTGTCCACCAGTTCTTGAAGACGTCGATCTTCTGATCGCCCGGGTCCAGGATACCGTTAAGGTTCCTGTCGTTGTAGATGTACCACTCCTTGACCGCGTCTGTGCGGAGGTCGCGGAAACCGGGATTGGGTGTCGGCTCCTGGGCGGTGGGTTGGGGATTGGGCCAGCTTCGCGGAGCACCATGAGCCGGAGAAACCAGCAACGCCATCACGGCCAGCGATACGAATCCAATAATGAGCTTCGAATAACGCATTTGAGCACCTCCTGTAACACTCTACCAAGGCGAAACGTCCTGAAACATCCTGCTCACGCCGCCAACGTACTCCGGGCCGGCATGAGGCACATCCGTTGTACTGAGCTTAGGAGCTTCTCAAAGCATACACCGAACGGGAACGCCGTCAAAGACCCTATCGGCAGTACTTCCTGAAATGGTTAAGGGTAAGCTTATCCTCCAGTCAGCTCCGAAAAACAGCTACTTCAAGCAGCCGAACCGAGCTTGACCCTTCCGACTGCCCATCAAAACGTCCCGGCCTGAGCTTCGTTCCTTCGACAGTCTTCCGGCAGGAGGAATCCCTCAACCACTTCCTCATATTCTCTCATAAAAGATCGTATCACGAGTTCCAAAATCCGTCAACCTGTAAAATGCGGAATGTTGCCGCCACATCTCGTACTATTGCAGAGCGTTATGATTTATTTGAAAAATGTTCAACAGCAGGGCAGGGGGGTGGAGGGCAGGTTAACCCGTTAACTGGTTAACTGGCAAAAGCAGACCCAAAGCGGACAACTGCGAACCAAAGCGTACCGTTTCGTACAAGTCCGCACAAGTACGCAAATCCTGGGACAACCAGGGACAACCAGGAACAGGCTGGAAAGGGTTTTTTGAGGGGCGAAAATACGTAACGTCTTATTACACACAGAGATACAGAGATGCAGGGAAATTAAAAAACGCTTTGCTTTGTTTTTAAACCTCATTTCCCTCTGTTCCTCTATGTCGGTTTTTCGTTCTTTAATTGTCAAGCAACTTCGGCGCGCATAGCACGCGCCTCCATACTTGGGCGAATACCCCTGTTTTGACCGCCCGAACAGGGAACTTTTGGAAAAGTGATATGCGTAAGTCTTTATTCAGGCGTGGAATATAAAAAAATATTTTCCGGGGTAAATTCGGGAGTCTGCTGGACATTTTGAGCGCACAAAAGGGGACTTTCCATACCTATCCGCATATGACGTGAAAACTCAGCAGGGATGCAGGAGATTCATGGGATAAAGCGGAAGATGTTTTGAATATCGGGGTTTTGATTTCATTTCAATTTCATTTCGATTCGTTTTCA
>JAJRYB010000101.1 GCA_024275995.1 Planctomycetota bacterium
GGGTACGGACGCGGTGACGGCGGCGGGTGAGATACATTCCGACATTTCGCGAGGGTTCATTCGCGCGGAAACCGTCGCCTTTGACGATCTCAAGGCAGCGGGCGGCATGAAGGGGGCAAAGGCGGCCGGTAAGGTCCGCCTGGAAGGAAAAAGCTACGTCGTCGCCGATGGAGACGTGATCAACTTCCGATTCAACGTATGAGAAACAACCATTTAACGCCGAGAGCGCCGAGAGCGCAGAGGTGCAATGGAGTATGTTTTTATAGCACTTTTTCGAATACGACAGTCTTTTCGTAAAATACTCTAAAAAACACGCTCTCTGCTTCTCTCTGTGGACTCTGCGATCTCCGCGTTGAAAATTGTTTTGGTACAGCTTCCAATCGCCACATGCCGGCTGCATTGGTACAATACCACACCCTTCGAATCTACGAGTTCGTGTGAGACGATCCCTAAATGCCTTCCGGAAAAAAAGTTGAAAAATGGCGTCGGCGATGGTGGCAGCGGGTTATCCGCGCCGTGGTGCTTGTCCTTGTGGCGGTGGTGGCGGCGTACGTTACGCTCCCGTGGTGGGCGCCCAGGTCGCTGGTGCGGGACTGGTTGGAACGCCAGATGTCCGCGCAGATGGGCGTGGACGTGAAGATAGGCGACCTGGAGTTGAGCTGGTCGCAGGGCGTCACGATCCGGAACCTGCGGATCGCCTCGCCTGCGGGTTTCGGTCTGGACGACGGTCCCATGGTGGCGGTCGAGACGATTCGCAGCGAGTTTTCGCCGTGGAATTTCCTGGTCAATCATCGCATCGAGTGGATGCGGATAGATACCGGCCGGCTTGACGTCCGGTTCGACCAGGACGGGCGGATCAACGTCGAGGCGCTCTCGAAGCTCAAGTTCGACGCCGAGGCGGATCGCATCGGTATCCGTCACGGGTCGGTCGAGATCCGTTTCCCGAAGCACGATCGCGTGCTTCGGGTTTCCGTCGGGAACCTGCAACTGCTGGCCGGTCGATTGCAGCGGATCGAGCGGGTCACGATGTCCGCCGCACTGGACCAGAAAGGCGGGGCGGCGCCTATAAGCCTGCGAGCGTCGGTAGGTTCGCCAGGCGACCCGGTCGCCGCGACGACGCATTTCAACTTCGCCAATCTCGATTTGGCGCAGCTGAACCTGCCGAAACTTCTGAACCTGCCGCTCAAGCGCCTCGCGGGACGATGCGACGGCTCGCTGCATCTCCAGATCAACGACGAAGGCGTCGTAGACCGTTTCAGTTTTCGCGTGAACGCACGGCGACTGGACGTCCAACCGGCGGTTGGTCCTGCCCTTCCGGTTATCGACAACGCGGGCCTGCGTGTCTCGGCGGTAATCGATCCGCTGGCTGCGGGCGGTGGACGCATCGACGTGCAGTCCCTGAAGGTGCGCCTGCCGGGGATCGACCTGGGCGGCAGCGCCAGGTTGCTCATGGAAATACGCGGCGGCAGCTGGGAGGCGATCGAATCGCTGGACCTCGTCGGCGAGATTGAACCGTCGCAACTGGCGATCCTGATGACGGGACGGACATTTTTCGCCGGGAACTTCTCCGCGAAGGGACCACTTGCGGTGCGATTCAAGGCGACGCGCAGTGGAGACACTGCCGCCGTCGCACTGTCCGGCGACGCCACGAGGGTTACCGTGCTCGAGGGTAACCGGGTGGTCAAGTCGCGCGGAACGCGCCTTTCGATGGACCTGAAAGGCCTGTTCGACCGGAGGAGATGGACCTTCCGGGCAGACAGTGCGGAGATGTTTCTGGGCGGGAACCGTTTTTCCGGCCGGGGTCGCCTGAAAGAAATACGCCGGCTCGTCGAACAATGGCGCGGGCAACTGTCGCTGCAGGAGTTGATGGGTGATCTTGCGAAGGTGGACTGGACCGGCTCCTGGGAGATTCGCGACCTGGCGGCGATTCGCAACCTCTCGCCCGACCTGACGAGAATTCTCGCGGGCGCAGTGTTGCGGGGCGCTATCACGGGCAGGTGGTCCATGGACAACCGTCACGGCACGTCCCTTAACGCGCGCCTGGAGATGGGAAAGGATACGGCGCTGATTCTTCCCGGCAGGTTTATCAAGACAGAGGGCGCCAAGCTCGCCGCGGACATGACGGCCGTGATTGACCCGCAACTACCGGGCCTGAAAGACATTACGGCCAATATTGTCGCGGGGGCCACAAGATTCGGAATCGACCTGGCCGTGTTGCGTTTCGCCGACCAGCGCAATCCAGGCAGCTTTCAGGGGAGCTACGGACTTACGAATCCCGCGTTTCTGCTGGAAAGCATTCCGGCGCTGCGGAAATTGCGTGAGCGGCTTGGCGGCGAAGTTCGCGGAGATTTCGAAATTGTCGGCGATCGCCGCGGCGCTGTGCGCGCGGATCTCTCAGCCGACGTTAAAATGCTGGCGATCGACGTGAAGAACGCCTGGGTCAAACCGGCAGGTTCCGCGGGTCTGCTGAGGGTTCATTACAACTACGATCCCCGATTGGAGGCGGGTCGTCGGCGACGCGCGACGCTGAGAGGCACGTTTGACAAGGCCCGGTTCGATGCGACGGTAACCCTGCCGGACAATCCCCGTGCAGCGTATCCGGTAAACGCGAACCTGGTGATTCGCGTCGATGACGCCGGATGGCTCGCTCGCAGATGTCCCGCCCTGCGAAACCTGCTGGGCGACGGCAAATTGTCGGACAGGCCGATGCGGGCTGAATTATCGGGATCGATCGTGCGCAAAGACGACACTACGATCGCTACGCTCGATTCCGCTACGATCACGATGGGGAAAAGTCGTTTCGAAGCAAAGGGACAATTTGAGATTGCTCCGGACAGCCGAGACGCCGTTTAC
>JAJRYB010000102.1 GCA_024275995.1 Planctomycetota bacterium
CGATTTCGGACGCGGTGATCGTCACGAACCGTTTCGACGAATTGATCCTTGCCAACGAGGCGGCCGAAAAGCTGCTTCGTTTCAAACTCGCCGGGAGCATGCGCAAGAATATCGACCGGATCATTTCGGACGGTACGCTCGTGCGCCTGGTTCGCGAAACGCGCAATCACGGCAGGAGCTTCACGCGGAAGGTCGTGGAACACAGCCTCGATCAGAAAGGCTCGCCCCGGACGTTCAGCATCACGCTGAGTTGCGTCGTAACGCCGAACGAGGAAGTCTCCGGCGTTGTGGCGGTCCTGCACGATATCACGCGCGAGAAGGAAATCGCCCGGATGAAGACGGACTTCGTATCGAACGTTTCGCACGAACTGAAGACGCCGCTGGCGTCGATCAAGGCGTACATCGAGATGCTGATCGACGGCGAGGCCGAGGACGAGGGGACGAAGCGCGATTTCTACGAGATCATATCCTCGGAAACCGATCGCCTGCACCGGTTGATCGAGAACATCCTGAACATCTCGCGGATCGAGTCCGGCGTGGTGAAAGTGGTGCGCGAACCGATGAGCCTGACATCCGTCACCAAGCAGGTGCTGGACGTGGTGGCGCCCCAGGCGCGCCTCAAGAACGTGAAGATCGTCGATCGGCTCGCACCGGTCTATTACCAGGTGGAGGCGGATCAGGACATGATCTACCAGGCGACTTTGAATCTCCTGTCGAACGCCATCAAGTACACACCCGACGGTGGAACCGTAACGGTGAGCATCGGCGTCGACGAGCGCCGACAAATGGCGATATGCGACGTATCCGATACCGGAATGGGCATACCGACGGAGGACCTGCCGCACATTTTCGACAAGTTTTATCGCGTACAAGCGAATAACAAGATGGCCAAGGGAACCGGCCTGGGTCTGACGCTGGTCAAGCACATCGTCGAGACGGTGCACGAGGGAAAGCTGTCCGTCACCAGCGAGGCCGGTAAGGGAAGTACTTTCAGTTTCGAACTACCCGTACTCGCGTAAGGAGTTCGGGGTCGCCGTGATCGGCGGCCGGGAAAAGAGGTAATAGTATGAGTAAGAAAATCGTAGCCGCCGACGACGAGGCGCACATCCTGCACGTGCTCTCGATGAAGCTGAGGAACGCAGGATACGAGGTCCTCACCGCCGTGGACGGCGAAGAGGCGCTGGAACTGTGCCTGTCGGAGAAACCGGACCTGCTGATCACGGATTACCAGATGCCGATCATGAGCGGCCTGGAGCTTTGCAAGGAGTTGCGGACTCAGGAAGCCGGGAAGAATATTCCGGCGATCATGCTGACCGCGCGCGGATTCGACATCGAGCCTAAGGAGATGATCGAGGCCGGTATCGCAACGGTGCTCGCCAAGCCGTTTTCACCCCGCGAGGTACTGGCGAAAGTCAATGATTTGCTCGGTGTGGAAGCCGCCGCGGTGGAGTAAAGATGGTGCGGATATCCGTCAATTCGATCGGCCCGCTTGTGGGTATGGAGAAAGCTTTCGGGCGTCTCCGTCCCCGCCTGCATACACTTGGGTTGGACCTGTCCATATGGGACACGTCCGGCGCGTGCGTATCTGTCGCCCAGCCACAGTGCGATTACTGCCGGACCATTTCCTGCGCGAGCGATCTGTGCGAAAAATCAATGCGCGTCGTCGCCATGAAGGTGATCGGAAACAGCGAATCCGTCGTGGAACACACCCGCATGGGCTGTTGCCTGATCGGACTTCCAATATTCCGTCGTCGTCGTCGTCTTGTCGGCGTCGCGGTTGCGGGTTTCCCGGCTGTCGACCTGATGCACGAAGAATCCCTGGCGAACCTGTGCGACGAACTCGAACTCGATTGGGAAGTTGTCCAGCGACAGGTGAACTACAGTGCCCGCCATTCCAGCGTGGAGGCGGAGCATCTGACCGCGACGTTGCAATGGTTGATGGAGGCCGAGCAGGTTGCCACCGTCGCACGGGACGAAATCGCCACGCTGAGCGCAAACCTCACGACGTCTTACGAAGAGCTGAACCTGCTGTATTCCATCGCCGGTTCCATGCGCGTTACGCAGGAGCCTGGCGAGTTCATGCAGAATACGTGCAATGAACTTCTGGAGGTCATGGACGTCGAGGCGATCGTGTCCGTTTTGTCCCCGCATTCCTCGTCGCTGGAAAAGCCCGCTATTATCGTCGCCGGCGAAATCGACCTGACGGAAGACGACATTTACGGACTCGTATCCTCCGTCATATCGCCGCAGCTCGCTCTAAGCGGGCGGCCGATGGTCCAAAATAACTTTGCCGCAGAAACTTCACACTCGTGGAGCGGAATCGTGCGGAACTTCATAGCCGTCCCGCTGGTCACTGACGAGTCGATGGGAGTTTTGATCGGGTTCAACAAGTCCTCTTCGAGCTTCGACAGCATTGACATGAAGCTGCTCCATTCGATCGGCAACCAGGCGGCGGTGCTCCTGGCGAACAACCGCCTGTACGCCGACCTGCAGAACCTGCTGATGGGCGTTCTGCACGCCCTGACGGCGACGATCGACGCCAAGGACCCGTACACCTGCGGACATTCGCATCGCGTTGCGATGATCTCGCGGCGACTGGCGAAGGAATGCGATTTGCCACCGACGAAGGTGCAGGAGATATACCTGGCCGGGCTGCTGCACGATATCGGGAAGATCGGAATCCCCGAGGCGACGCTTCGCAAGGAAGGCAAGCTCACGGACGAAGAATACGAAGACATCAAGCGGCATCCGGACCTGGGGTCGAAGATCCTGGGTGGAATCCGCCAGTTGGGAAACATGATGGCCGCCATTCATCAGCATCACGAGCGCCCGGACGGGAGGGGATATCCGCAAGGTCTCTCCGGCGAGGAGATGACGGCCGAGGCGAAGATAATCGGCCTGGCGGACAGCTTCGACGCGATGACGAGCGACCGCACCTATCGCAAGGCGCTTCCGCTGAATATGGTCATCGACGAAATTCACAAACACGCCGGAACGCAGTTCGATCAGGAACTGGTCGACGAATTGCTCTCGCTGGACCTCGAAGAGTTTCTCAAGGAAATTCACGAGAAAAGCCGGCATGACATTCCGGTAAATCTCGGGGAGGAGCTGATTCGATGAAAGTCGGCGCCGAAAGTTACGGACACGCGGTAATCCTGAACCTGAAGGGCGAGCTGACGGAAGACTCGCTGAAGGTATTCGACGACGCAGTCAATCACCATCTTGCCGGCAAGGAGGTCATAGACCTCGTTCTGAACATGGAAGAGGTGCCCTTTATTGACGGGACGCTTCTCGAATACATGCTGGACCTCCAGGAGCGCCTCTCCGAGAGACTCGGGCAGGTCAAACTTGTCAAGTGCGACGAGAATATCCGCAAGATTCTCGAGATCACCAGGCTGGACTCGACTTTCGAGACGTACGCTGACATGTCCGAGGCGGTGCAGGCAATAGGGGCGCAGTAATATTGACATGATCCGAGGCGGAGAATGATATCTGACGTAGACGGAAAACCTTTGCGGCTGGGCGACCTGCTGCTGAATATCGGCGCCGTAACCGACGAGCAGCTTAACGAGGCTCTGGACTATCAGCGCCAGACCGGAAACACACTGCTCCTTGGCGAGGTGCTTCAGAAGCTCCGTATCTGTTCGGAGGAGCAGATCATGGAAGCGCTGGCGACCGCCTACGGAACTCCGTTCGCGCGGATTTCTCCACGCATAGCCGATCCGAAAGCGATCGAGGTCCTCCCGCGGGAGTTCCTTGACAGCCATGCCGTCCTGCCGCTGTTCAAGGTAAAGAACCGCCTGACGCTGGCGGTCAACGAACCGGCCAACGTCTTCATGCTGGAAGAGGTCGCGCGGATGACCGGTATGGAGGTGCTCGTCGTATGCGCCACCGCCAAGGACATAAAGGCGACGCTCGAGACCCACCTTCCTTCGGCGAACGTGTTCGTGATCGACGATATCTTCGACGATTCCGATAGCGGCGAGTTGTCCCTGGTCGAAGAAAAAATCGACGATATCACGGACATCGAGGCCGCCGCCGAAGGTTCGCCCGTAATCAAGCTGGTGAACTATCTCATCTACAATGCCGTGCGCGACGGGGCGTCGGACATCCACATCGAGCCGGACGACAACGCCCTGCGAGTTCGCTATCGCGTCGACGGGACGCTCTACGAAAAGCTGCGTCCACCGTCCAAAATGCATCCCGCGCTCGTCAGCCGGATCAAGATCATGTCCTCTCTGGATATTTCCGAGCGGCGTCTTCCCCAGGACGGTGGAATCCACGTCATGATGGACGGGCGCCCTATCGACCTTCGCGTAAGCACGATCCCCGGACAGTTCGGGGAAAAGGTCGTCATCCGGATCATCGACAATCGCAGCATCCTGGTGAACCTGGAGAAACTCGGCTTCTCGTACGAGACGCTCAAGGAATGGCGCAAGGCGATAAGCCAGCCCAACGGAATCGTGCTGGTGACAGGACCGACCGGAAGCGGAAAAAGCACCACGCTATACAGCGTGCTGAAAGAGCTTAACAGCGACGAGGTGAACATCTGCACCGTGGAGGATCCGGTGGAGTTCAATCTCCCGTGGGTTAACCAGTTCCAGGTCAACGATAAGATCGGTTTTACGTTCAGTTCGTCGTTGCGATCGCTGCTGCGACAGGATCCGGACATTATCATGGTCGGCGAAATCCGCGACGAGGACACCGGACGCACCGCGGTTCAGGCTGCGCTCACCGGGCACCTCGTGCTGAGCACGCTGCACACGAACGACGCG
>JAJRYB010000103.1 GCA_024275995.1 Planctomycetota bacterium
ATCGCGGATATGGTCGAAAAATCGAGCTTCTTCCTGTTGGAGAGGTTGTGCGGCGAGTGCCTGAAGATCGTCATGTCCGATGCGAAGGTCCAGCGGGCGACGGTTCGCATAGATAAGCCGGCCGCTCTTGAAAAGTGCGATTCGGTTTCCGTTACGGAAACCGCCGATCGCGAAAGTGTACGGAGAAGCCGATGATGTATGACGTGGCGATTCTGGGCGGCGGCCCGGGCGGATACGCAGCGGCACTTCGAGCAGCGACCCGCGGGGCGAGTGTCTGCTGCATCGAGGCGGACCGGCTCGGAGGGACGTGCCTGAACGTGGGGTGCATTCCCACCAAGGCGATGCTCCATGCAAGCGGGCTGCTCTGGGACATGTCCAACGCCGGGGCGATGGGCCTTGTGTGCGAAGGGGCGCGGGTGGACGGACCGGCGTACTTCGCCCGCGTTGCGAAAGTCGTATCCGACCTGCGCAAAGGCGTGGGCATGCTGCTCAAGTCCCGCAGGGTGACGGTCGTTCGCGGGCGTGGAAAGCTGCTCTCAGCCGGCCGGATCGAAGTCGGGACCGAAGGAGGAACCGAGACTGTCGAGGCGAAGTCGATAATCATCGCCACCGGGTCGCGGCCCGTTTGTCCGGCGTTCCTACCGGACGGCGACCGCGTGTGGACCACCGATCAGGCGGCCTGCGCCACGGAGCTTCCCGAAAGCGTTCTCATCGTCGGGGGCGGCGTTATCGGCTGCGAGTTCGCGACGATCTACTCCGAGTTGGGAATCCCGACCACGATCGTCTAGATGCTCGATCGCCTTATCGCTCCGCTGGACGCCGACGTATCCAAAGCGGCTGCGCGAAGTCTCAAAAAACGCGGCGTCAAGATTTTCGTCGGCGCGAAGATAACCGAAGTGCAGGCCTCTGCCGAAGGCGTCTCGGCCGTTCTGTCGACGGGCGGACGCTCGAGGCGTCCCATCTTCTCGCAGCCGTCGGAAGGGCGCCCAACGTCGATGGGATCGGGCTGGAAACGCTCGGAATCGAAATGGACGGCGGCGTTATCCGCGTCGACGATTGCTGCCGGACCAGCGTGGGCGGCGTCTACGCAGTGGGCGATGTTGCCGAGGCTCGCCAATACGCGCACCTCGCGACGCGCATGGGTATCGTCGCAGCCGACAACGCCACCGGCGTTCAGGCGAGCGACGATCGAACCGTCGTCCCCGCCGGGATGTATACGCACCCGGAAGTGGCGACGGTGGGACTCTCCGAAACGCAGGCGCGCGAGGCGCATGAGAAAGTCAAGGTCGGGCGCTTCCGCTACGGTGCAAGCGGAATGGCGCGGGCCTGTGGGTCGATCGACGGAATGGTGAAGATTATCGCCGATTCCGAGCTTGGGGAAATCTTCGGCGGCGTGGTTATAGGCCCGCACGCCACCGACGTCGTGCAGGAAATCGCACTCGCCATGCGCAATGAACTTACCGTGCGCGAGCTGGCTGGGACCATCCACGCACATCCGACCTTCGTCGAGGCGGTCAACGAGGCGGCGGAAACTTTTCTGGACCTTCCGCTTCACGGCGGGGGATGAACGGCGGGCGCGGAGGGCACGCGGGGCAGACGGCGGCGTTCCAGACGGAATCCCGAATCGCCCTAATATTGCCTTCGTTTTCGTGTGGGCGGAATGTCCATCAGGTTGCGGTACTTGGCGACGGTCCTGCGTGCGATGTCGATACCGTGTTTTCTCAGCTCCTCGGCCAGCTGGTCGTCGTTGAACGGTTTGGACTTATCCTCGTGGTCTATCACCTCGCGGAGCTTGGCTTTCACGGCGTCCCACGCCACGTCCTCGCCGCCGGCGGTTTTCGTCCCTCCGGAGAAGAACATCCGCAGCGGAAAGATTCCGCGCTGCGTCTGTGCGTACTTGCCCGCAACCGCCCGGCTGACGGTGGCTACGTGAATGCCCACCTTGTTGGCGATGTCCGCCATCGGAAGCGGTTTGAGCGCCTCGGGTCCGGAGTCGAGGAATTCCCGCTGTACCTTGAACACTTCCTCCGTCACGCGACGGACCGTCTCCCGCCGCTGCTGGATCGCGCCGATGATCCACTGGGCGGAGCGGATGTTCTTTTGCAGGAACTGCCGGGCGCTCTTTTCCGTCTGGCGATTGCGGGCCATCTGCCGGTACGCCTTGGCGATGTACAGGTGCGGGGAGTTTCCGTCCGGCATGGTCACCACGATGTTTCCCTCGTCGTCCACGTCCACGATTACGTCGGGACGAACCACCGGGACCATTCGCTTTCCGATAAGGTGTCCCGGGCGGGGGTTCAGGTGCGAGATATTGTAGATCGCCTGCTTGACCTCGTCGATCGTGCGGTCCGTCCGCCGGACTATCTGCGGCAGGCGGTTCATCTCGATATCGCGCAGGAAGTGCTGAACGATCTGGGTTTCCAGCGAGACGTCCCGTCCCGCAGCCGCCTCGGCGGTGAGTTGAAGCAGCAGGCATTCCTTCAGGTCCCTTGCGCCGACGCCGATCGGCTCGAGCGTCTGCACCAGTGGGAGCGCATTTTTCAGCGATTCGATCGTAAGGGGGTGATTCGTCCGCTGGGCGAGTTCTTCCAGCGACGTTCGAAGGTATCCGTCGTCGTCGATCTGCCCGATTATCAACTTGCCCGCGTCGTGGGTTTCGGCGTCCGTTTCGACGAACGACCACTGGCGAAGCAGGTGCTCGTTGAGGGATATGTCCGGCGCCGCGGTGTTCGCCATCGCGTCGAGCTTGTGATCGCGTTCGCCGTCGCCGCTGCCGGAACGTCGAAACGGCATGTCGTCCGTGAAGGCCTCCGGTCCGTACTCCGCTTCCATGTCCGCCAGTCGCTCGAAATCCGCACTGTTATCGTGCTCGTTATCGACGACAAGGTCTCTCTCGCCGCGATCGGGGGTCTCGTCCTCCTTGACGGGAGTCGCCTGCTCATCCTCCTCCGCGTCGCGCATCTCGAGCACGGGGTTGGACTCCATCTCCGCCTCGATGCGTTCCTGAAGCGCCAGCAGCGGAAGCTGGAGAATTTCCATCGCCTGGATGAGCCGCGGCGAGAGCTTCATCTGCTGCTCCAGCCGCATGTGTTGTGTTACGTCGAGTCTCATGTGTATGCCATTGTATCAGCATACGCGTTTTTGACAACGCCCGCTCGATGGGGATGGAAGGAAATGCAAATTTCGAAGCACGAAACCTGCCTGCCGGCGAGGCAGGTTCGAAACAAATTCGAAGAAGCAAAACAGCAAATTTGAAACAAAAACCAGCGGAACAGCCGGGGATTGTTTTGCGTTTTTCTGTTTTTAGAATTTGCTTTTTGTTGTTTGTTTCGGATTTCGGATTTCGATTTTCGGATTTGCTTTTCCCGACGGTTCCCGCATTGTTGCAACCGGCTTTACCCCTACACTTCGCGACGGTCGGTTATGGCGTCCGAGAGGATGGACTTTCCGGCGTACTCGATCTGCCCGCCGGTGGGCAGCCCGCGCGCAAGGCGCGTAACCTTCACGCCCGGATGCGCAAGAAGCGACGTGATGTGCAGCGCCGTCCCGTCGCCCGCGACGGTCGGGTTCGTCGCGAGTATTACCTCGTTGACGTCCCCGCTCCGGCAACGTTCGACGAGATAGTCTATCGTCAGGTCCTCCGCTTCGATACCGTCCAGCGGCGCGATGTGCCCCATAAGCACGTGGTATACGCCGCGGTATACGCCCGTCGATTCCAACGCCAGCAGATCCTTGGGCTGCTCGACGACGCAGATCGTGCGGGTGTCCCTGCCGGGGTCCGAGCAGATAGCGCAAAGCTCGTCCTCGGCTATGTTGAAGCACCGGCTGCACGGGTGAACCTTCGTCTTGACGTCGCGTATGGCGTCGGCCAGTGCCATCGCGCTTTCGTCGGACGCCTTGAGCAGGTAAAACGCCAGGCGCTCCGCGGACCGCGCGCCGATCCCCGGCAGTCGTCCAAGCTCTTCCATCAGCCGCTCTATCGTCTCAGGATATCCGCTCATGTTTCCGATTATATCCCTCCAGCCCGTTACAGGCCCATGCCTTCCAGGCCGGGGATGTCCATTCC
>JAJRYB010000104.1 GCA_024275995.1 Planctomycetota bacterium
ACGAAAAACCGACACAGAGGAACAGAGGGAAATGAGGTTTAAAAACAAAGCAAAGCGTTTTTTAATTTCTCTGGATCTCTGTATCTCTGTGTGTAATAAGATGTTACGTATTTTTGCCCCTCAAAAAACCCTTTCCAGCCTGTTCCTGGTTGTCCCTGGATTTGCGTACTTGTGCGGAGTTGTGCGGAGTTGTGCGAACTTGTACGAAACGGTACGCTTTGGTTCGCCACGGCGCAGCCCGGTACGGGCGAAGACGGGTACGGACGGGTACGTTTCGGTTCGCTGCGGCGCAGCAGGGGCGAAACCGGAACCTAGAGTACAGCGAGCAGTTCTTCGTCCGAGTGTACTGTCACCTGCGGCCGGCCGGAGGGAGGAGGGTCGCTATCGGCGTGGATTTGCCCCTCGCGGCGATATTGCACGCTGAGCCAACCCAACTCATTGGGCGCGACAAAATCCTTGGCTGGGTTATCTGACACGTATACGCAGCAGTGATGCGGCACGGACAGATCGGCTGAGACCTTCTCGAAGCCGGCCGGTGAGGGCTTCCAGGCTGAACGCCCCATCGCCTCGGTAAATACGACGGTATCGAACAGCGATTCGATTCCCAGTGCGTCCAGCTTGAACTGCTGGGCGGGTAGAAACCCGTCGCTCAAAAGCCCCAGGTGGAATTTTTTCTTAAGTCTCTCCAGCAGCACGGGAATCCCGGGGAAGGGTTGAATTTCGGGCTGGTGGCGGCGGTATATGTCCACCAGGCGGAGGATGTCTTCATGTTCGAGGGACAGGTCGAACCGTTCGTTGAGCGCGTCGAAGGCCCCGGAGGCCTGTCCGCCGAGGAAATGCTCCCACAGCCAGTCCTCGTACCGCTGGTCGGTTCCGCGGTCTTCGCGCAGGAACCGCGCCACATGGCGGTATCCGCTGCGGATGTAATCTCGCTCGGGATAGAGCGTGTCGTCCAGGTCGAATACGACAGTGGTCTTTCGGCGCGCCATGGAAGCTCCCTTTCGCCCGCCCGGAAGGTCAGCGGAAGTGAGGCCGTTTGAACCCGGGCAGCGATGACGGATCGTCCACATTCACGAAGATCGCCTCGTCGTATCGCAGCATCAGCATGTTCTCTTTGAACGCTCCGAGCCGGGCCGTTATCGGAAGTCCGAGCACTTCCTGGAGCAGGTAGAGTGGAAAGTTCGTGCCGGAGGCGACCGACAGAGGCATCCCTCCTCCGAACCGTGGATTGATCTCGAAAAATCTCGGCGGCGCGTCGTTACCGTCGCGTCGGCACTGGCAGCAGAAAACACCCCACAGGTCTTCCAGCAGGGAAGCCAGTTTTACCGTAGCCTCCATAAGCGCCTCGTCGCGCACGGTGACGCCCTTCTGCACTTCGCCGGAGCGGACCAGAAGCCGCTGCCTGGGAACGAGGCACCGGACGACCCCGTCGCGCGCACGGTAGACGTCGATGGTGTACTCCTGCCCCGGAACGTATTCCTGCACCAGCAGCAAGTCTCCGAACGTGGCGATGTGAGCCCGAAGGTCCTTCTCGTTGCGGATCAACCCGGCGCCGACGCTGGCCGATCCCCGGACAGGCTTGACGAAACATGGATAGAACGGATGAGTTCGGAACTCGCTCAGCGTGAAAGTCTTGATTGTCGCCAGGTTCGCCCGATCGAGAATCGCGTTCATCCTCGCCTTGTCGCGGCAAAGTGTAATCGCCTTCTCCGAACCGATCATCACGGTGCACCCGACCGCGGCGAACCTGTCTCGCTGCCGTGCGAGAGATCGCAGGTCCAGGTCGGTCAGTGGAACGAGCAGGCCGATTCCCTCCTCGCGCACGACATCGAGTATCGCGGGGATATACTCGATGCGACCGACGCCCGGGACAAGCCGTCCGACGTCCGCCTGCTGAAACGCCGGCGACGCCGTCGTCACGTCCGTAGCCACGAGCTTCCCGTGCACATCGAGTTCTTTCATCGCGTCACGAAAAGCTCGAAGCAGCGCTACGCGCCTGCCGACGCAGGTGAACAGGATATTCAGCTCGAATTTACCGATCGTCTTCGCTCCCTGGGTGAATCGAATCCGTTTCGCAAACCTTATCCCGGCTGTATCGCTGCTCGTAAATTGCGCCTCGCCCTCGCAGGGCGTCGACGATCGTCTTGAGCACTATTTTCACATCCAGCCAAAAACTCTGCTTCTCCACATAGATCAGATCCAGTTCGATCTTATCTTCGTGTGTCAGCTCGCCGCGGCCATATACCTGGGCGTATCCCGTAATTCCCGGACGCACGTCCAGGCGGCGTCGCTGCCGCTGGTCCCACAGTTCCGCCTGACGTTCGTAAAGCGGGCGAGGACCAACCAGGCTCATCTCGCCCCTGAGCACGTTGATCAACTGCGGCAGCTCGTCCAGGCTCTTTTCTCTCAGGACCTTGCCGATTCGAGTCAGACGAACATCGTCGCCGGAATGCGGCGAAACTCCATATGGGTCCACGTCGGGACGCATGGTTCGGAACTTCAGCATTTCAAACGGCCTGCCTCGCCACCCCGCACGACGCTGGCGAAAAATGGAATCGCCGGGCGATTCCAGTCGGACGATCAGTCCAATCACCAGCATCCAGGGGCCCAGAAGGGCGAGTGCGACGAAACTTATCGTAATATCCAGGAAACGTTTACTCAGCTTGCCGCGGACAGGCCCGCCCCGCCCCCCGGCGACTTTTCGAAACGCTTCAGACATAAGCTAACCGGTTACCCCAGGTTCTGTCTATACCAATCTATCGCACTGACCAGGCCTTCTTCAAAGAACACCTTGGGTTTGTATCCGATAGTCTCCCCGGCGAGCGTCACGTCCGCCAGCGAGTCGCGCACGTCGCCGGGCCTGGGGTCAGTATACTCAGCCTCCAGATCGATCCCAAGCAGATCCCGGAGTTGATCGAGAATCTGATTCAGCGACGTGGCGCGGTTGCAGGCGATATTGAGGACCTGACCGTGACACACGTCGGCAGGGGCATTTGCCGCCAGCCAGTTCGCCTCGCACACGTTCTCGATAAAACAGAAGTCGCGAGACTGTTCGCCGTCGCCATAGACAACGGGCTTTTCGCCCTTGAGAAACCGCGACACCCACGCCGGGATGACGGCTGCGTATGCGCCCTGCGGATCCTGGTAGGGTCCGAACACATTGAAGTAACGAAGGCAGAGCGTCTCCATTCCGAAAGCTGCCGCGTATGCCCTCATGTATGCCTCGCAGGCAACCTTGCCGGCGGCGTATGGGCTGATAGGCGCCGGCGCCATGCTCTCGTGCTTTGGGGATTACTTCTGCTCGCCGTAGGCGCTGCTGGAAGCGGCAAAGATCACGCGCTTGACGTCGGCATTTCGAGCGGCCTCCAGGACCGTCACCGTCCCGTTGACGTTCACGTCGTGCGAAGTTACGGGATCGGCAACGCTGCGCGGCACGGAACCCAAAGCGCCTTCGTGGAACACAGCCGCACAACCTGCAATCGCGCGGTCCACCGTTTGGCGATCACGGATGTCCCCCTCGATAAGTTCGATCTTCTCCAGCACGTCGGAAAGGTTCTCCCGCTTGCCCGTGGAGAAGTTGTCGAGCACCACGACCTGCTCTCCGCGATCGAGAATGTATCGCGCGAGATTGCATCCGATAAAACCCGCACCGCCCGTTATAAGATACTTCGCCATATTCGTTTCCTTCACCGGCTGCATGTCTGGCGGAGCGAATCGGGCCTACTCGCCCGATTGAGTCCGCCGTTCGTAATCGATAATCTGCTGGAGTGTCTGCTCAAGAGTATGCTTCGGCTCGTATCCTATGAGCCTTTCGACTTTTCCCAGATCGGGCATGCGCATTTGCATGTCGTCGAAAGGTCGCCCGTACGCCTCCTCGTAACTCAGATGCCGTTTTTCGGACGTCGAGCCGGTCATCTCGATAATCTTCTCAGCCAGCGCCTCGATGGTAATCCGCTCGGTCGTTCCGATATTGACGACCTCCCCGACGGCGTCGTCGCAATCGACCAGCCGGACCAGTGCGTCCACCACGTCGGCGACGTTACAGAAACAACGGCTCTGCTTGCCGGTTCCATAGATGTCGACGGTCTCGTTCGCCAGCGCCCTGCGGACGAATCGCGGAACGACCATACCGTACTGCCCCGTCTGCCTCGGACCTATCGTATTGAAGAACCGCACGACGATCGACCGCAGATCAAACTGGTCGTGGTACGCAAGCGCCAGGAACTCGTCGACCATCTTGCTGCACGCATAGCTCCATCTCGTGAACCGTGTCGAACCCAGCGTGGTATCGTCGTCCTCGTTGAACGGCACCTTTGTGTTCTTACCGTACACCTCGGAGGTCGAGGCGATCATGATTTTCCTGCCGAACTTGTTCGCCAGGTTCAGCACGACCTCCGAACCGTGTATGTTGGTTTCGATCGTGTGGACGGGCCTGTCGACGATGAGTTGCACGCCGACCGCGGCGGCAAGGTGGAAAATCATGTCGCAGTGATCGACCAGCGCCGTCATGGTGGATTCGTTCCGGACGGATTCCCGCACGAAGGCGACGTTGGGATTCTCAAGGACGCCGCGAATGTTGTCGAGCGAGCCTGTGGACAGGTCGTCCACGAGGACAAGCCCGTGTCCCTCGGCCAGCATACGCTCGGCCAGGTGAGAACCTATGAATCCAGCCCCGCCGGTAATAAGAACGTTCATGCAATCAGACCTTTCCGTTGAGTCAAAGGTCCGTAGAGGATACACGCAATGAATGCCGGACATCAACAACCCTTCCAGGCATCTTCGTTCGGAATGCTTGACGGGTCTTGCGGTAATTGGTATAAAACGCGGCCTCACACGCACAGTAAACGGCGTAACAACGCAGGAGAAACGATAATGGCTGTGATCAATTTCGGCGGAGTCAAAGAAGACGTCGTCACGCGCAAGGAATTTTCCGTCGCCAGGGCGCGCCGCGTCCTGAAGAACGAAACCATCGCGGTGATCGGCTACGGCGTGCAGGGACCCGCCCAGGCATTGAACATGAAAGACAACGGCTTCAACGTAATCGTCGGGCAGGCGAAAAAGTTCAAGGCGGACTGGGACCGCGCCGTCAAGGACGGCTGGAAGCCGGGGAAAACACTGTTCGATATCGACGAAGCGGCCAAGCGGGGCACGATCATCCAGATGCTCGTCTCCGACGCAGCCCAGAAGGCGATCTGGCCGTCGATTAAAAAATGCCTGAACCCGGGCGACGCACTGTACTTTTCGCACGGGTTCTCGATCGTCTACAAAGACCAGACGAAGATCATCCCGCCGAAGGACGTGGACGTTATCCTCGTAGCCCCGAAGGGTTCGGGCACCTCCGTCCGCAGGAACTTCCTGTCCGGTGCGGGTATCAACTCGAGCTTCGCCGTGGAGCAGGACTTCACCGGAAAGGCTCGCGAGCGGTGTATCGCTATCGGCATCGCGGTGGGCAGCGGATACCTGTTCCCCACCACGTTCAGGAACGAAGTTTACAGCGACCTGACCGGCGAGCGCGGGGTGCTGATGGGCGCCCTGGCGGGCATTATGGAAGCGCAATACGACACGCTGAGAGCGCACGGACATTCGCCGTCCGAGGCATTCAACGAGACTGTCGAGGAACTCACGCAAAGCCTCATCCGCCTGGTCGACGAGAACGGAATGGACTGGATGTACTCCAACTGCTCCGCCACCGCCCAGAGAGGCGCTCTGGACTGGAAGCCGAAGTTCAAGAAGGCCGTCCTTCCGGTCTTCAAAGAGCTTTACAAGCGCGTCGCAAGCGGCGCCGAGACCAGGCGCGTCCTGGCCGTCTGCGGAAAGAGCGATTACAAGAAGCGCCTCGCCAAAGAGCTTGCCGCCATCCACGACAGCGAGATGTGGCAGGCGGGCGCAGCCACGCGATCGCTGAGGCCCAAAGAAAAGGCCCGCAAGATCACAAAGTCCACCAAAGGCGTCGGCGGAAGAAAAACGAATTAGGGCGGGCGGGCCGAGCAGAGCCTCCATTGATGTGGTATAATGTCGCAAAGGTGGATGTAAAGAAGGCGATGCACCAATGACGAATTCATTCACCGCCGTTTACAAGAAGGTGGGCGATTGGTACGTAACCAACGTTGAGGAATCGCGATAATTTCCCTGGCGGTCAGTTGAGGCAGCCGCGGCGTCATACGGCTACCTTGATCCTGGATGAACCCACCTCATGGCAGATCGGCTCCCCACGATCGAGGCGATCCTTAATGTGCAGACGAATCGCATCGACGATCAACTCACGGGCCTCGTCCTCGGTATCGCCTTCCGTGTAACACCCCTGAAGCGCCGGGCAGACAGCCAGAAACCGCCCGTCTTCGTCCCGCTCGATAACAACTGTGAATTCGTAATCCGTCATGCGTGTATTATCCCACTCGAAGCAGGTCGTGGCAAAGCGAAAACCGCGGCCGGTTCTACTTCGAAAACTCTTTCCAGAGTTTTTCTTCCACCTTCTTGAGCTTCTTGAACGACTCGCCCAGGTGCTTGCGGATCGCAGCCACGGTCTCTTTGATCTGCGGGTCGTCGGCAGGGAGACGACGCAGGGCGCGCAGCTTCGTTATCGCCTGGTTAAGCTGGGTCGCGCCGTCGCTGTAGGCGCTGACGGCGTCGTAGATATCGGCCGATCGCAGCTCCTTATCGTCGGGCTGGTACAGAAGCCGCCACGGGTTGCGGCGGACCTCTTTCGACGTCGCCTTCAGGTTCGCTGAGACCAGCACCATGTTGTCGATCATCTCGTCGAGGTTCCCGCGATTGCCGACGAGCAGGTTCTTGACGGTCTGGGAGGTTTCCGTGAAGTCCTTCGAAACCTTCAGGATGTTCGTGTTGATCTCGCGGAAGTTGGCGAGCATCTCGGCGATATCCTTCTTCGCATAGCCCTGAATCGCCACGGCAGTGCCCTCGACGGCGTCCAGCGCTTTTGCGACCTTTGGTTTGGCATCGCCGATGATCTCGTTTATACCATCCAGCCCCGTGTGCACCTTCGCCAGAAGCGTGCCGCGTTTGGTCGGGTCGGTCTCGCCGGCAAGCGAGGTCGTCATCCTGTGCACGTCGTCCAGCGCCGCGCCCAACTTCGCCAGCAGGCTCCTGGGCACAGAGGTGTCCGTTTCCTTCCGGATCGCCGCAGCCGTCGCACCTAGATCGTTGATGATCCCGTAAATCTTCCCGGTTTCTTTCATCTCGGCGTTAAGGGACTCGGCTATTTGGGAAAGGCTGTCTATTATCCCGTGTATCTTCGCCAGGACCGACCCGGGCATGTCACGATTGAACTCGTTTCCCGCGGCCGCCATCATTGCGTCCAGGCCTCCGGGCTTGAGCAAAATGGGATGCTCGTCGTCCGGTTCTTTGGCGTCATCGGTTCCCAGCGTCGTCACGACGAGCTTCGGCGTTCCGATGAACGGGACGGAGACCGTCGCCTGCGCGTCGCTGCGCAGACGGATGTCCTTGCGATCGAGGCGCGCGCGATAATAGCACCCCGATCCGAACTTCGGCTGGACCTCGTAGATTTTACCGATGCGCGCCCCGCCGTAGTAAAGCTCGGACCCTTCCTGAAGGCCGATGTTCCCGTCGCTTTCGGAAACAAAGAAGCTGACGCGCTGTCCCCTGGTCGTAAAGATGTCCGCCGCACCCAGCCAGAGCACCACGCCAAGCGTAACACCCAGCATCAGGACGACGAAAATCCCGGCGGTTATCTCGTTTGTCTTCTTTTTCGCCATCGTCACTTTCTCCAAATCCGACCGATGCAGGTCAATCGCCGGCCGTTTGCAGGATGTCCTCTTCGTATCCGGTCGCCAGACGCCGTTGCGTGATCGGACCGGCCGGATCGCCACGCAGGAACTGGCGGATCAGGTTCGACGTTTCGTCATCTCCGACGCTACCGTCGCGAATGTCTTCGAACTGCTTCCGCGGTCCGATCAACAGCATCTTCCCGCGATCCAGCATCGCCATTCGGTCGGCGATACGAAACGCCGAGTCCATCTCGTGCGTCACGACCACGCTCACCACGCCGAGCTTGCGGGACAGGTCTATCATCAACTGGTCGATCTCGGCGGAGGTCACAGGGTCCAGGCCCGCCGACGGTTCGTCGTAAAACAGTATCTCCGGGTCCAGCGCTATCGCCCTGGCGAGCCCGGCACGTTTTTTCATGCCACCGGAAATTTCCGCGGGCATAAGGTCCATCGCCTCGCGCAGGCCTACCAGTTCCAGCTTGATCTTGACCATGATCTCGATCGTGTCGCCGTCCAGTTCCGTGTGCTCCCGCAGCGGAAGTGCGACGTTTTCGCCGACCGTCATCGAGTTGAACAGCGCTCCGGACTGAAAAAGTATCCCGAAACGTTTTCGCACGGCGTCAAGCTCGTCTTCGTTCAGATCGGAAAGGTTCTTCCCGAACAACTCGACGCTTCCGGCGTCCGGAAGATACGATCCGATCATGTGCCGCAGAAGCGTGCTCTTTCCGCATCCCGAGCCGCCCATGATCACCATCATCTCGCCCGGCAACACGTCGAGATTCACGCCGTCGAGCACCGCGCGCCCGTCGAACCGCTTGACGAGATTCACCACCCGTACCACGGGGTTAGACTGTCGTGAATTGTCGAGATCGTTCGGCATAGATGTCACTAGAATTTGAACACGTAGAAAATCATCGTAAAGACCGCGGCCGAAAGTATTATCGCCACGATCGAATAGACCACGGTCATCGTCGTGGCCTTTCCGACGCCCTCGGCGCCGCCGCGGACCTTCAGTCCCTCGTAGCAGGCGATCAGGCTGATCAATATTCCGAACACACCCGCCATAATCAGTCCGCTGAAGAAGTCCTTGTACTCCAGCGAGTCACGCATTGACTGCCAGTAGCCGTTGTACACTTCCGGACCCAGGAGGAACTTTGCGATTATCCATCCGCCCAGGGCTATCATCAGGTCCGCAAGCACCGCCAGCAGAATCATCATGACGAACGTCGCGATCACCCTCGGAACCACTAGGAAACGCACCGGGTTCAGCGCCATCGCCTCCATCGCCTCGATTTCCTCCGCCACTACCATCGTTCCGAGCTCCGCCGCGATGGAAGCGCCGGCGAAACCGCTGAGAACCACTGCCGTGAGGATCGGACCGAGCATGCGGAAACCCGCGATCCCGATGATCGTGGAAATGGTGCTCTGCTGGCCATATTCTTCGAGCGGCGGCGTCATTTGCAGCGCCAGTATCACACCGATGAACAACTGCACCAGTATCACGATACCGCAGCTGCGCACGCCGACTCGCACCATCTGCGTGGCGACGGCGCCGCGTCCGAACTTGACCTTCGGCGAGAAAACGCCCCGCAGCGTCCATCGGAGCACACTCGCCAACAGCAGCGTCATCCCCCCGATGTACATCAAGGCCTTCAGGAGCATCGCTCCCAGAGTTTGAATCATCGGGCGTTTCGCGACGGCATCCGGCATGTTTACGCCAACGCCTCCTCTTGTGTATCATGGATCTCGAAGACGGTGTCCAGTCGCGTGATCTCGAAGACGCTGCGGACCCGCTCCTGCAACGACAGCAGCCGGAACTGAGTCTTGCTCTTTCGCGCGCGGGAAAGCACCTTCACAAGCGAGGCGACTCCGGACGAATCCATGTACGAAACGTCCGCGAGGTTCACCACCAGTCGCTCGGGACGCTCATCCAGCACGGAAAGAAGCCGCTGCTGGAAGTCCAGGCTGCGGTTCAGGTCTATATCTCCGGACACGTCGACGATAGCCGCCTTGTCGACCCAACGAACTGGCCACTGGGGGGATGAAGGCGTCTTGCGTTTCCGACTCATTTTTCGCTCTTTTCTTTCGACGAATCTTTCGACAAATTTTTTAACGAATTTTTTGACGCAAAGATTTCCTTCGTCATTACCAGTTCCGTACCGCATCCATCGGCATGAGTGTACGCAACCGAATCCATGCATTCGTTAATGATGTGCACGCCAAGCCCGCCCGGTCGAACGTCGTCAAGGTCGCGGGACTTTATCTGAGACGGGTCCACCTGGCGCCCGTAATCGCGGAGGACCACCTTTAATTGGGTCGGGTTTCCGCCGCCCTCGCCCTCGGGACTGAACTCGACGTCGATCTTCTTGTCGGACGCGCCATGGTAGGCGTGGCGGATGATGTTCGTCAGCGCTTCGTCTATGCTGAGTATGATCGCGCCGATCGCTTCTTCCGTGAAGCCCATCAGCTCGCACATCTTCTCAGCCGCCGCTCGCACCACGGGCAGGTGCGCCGGCGACGATAAAATCGTAAGCCGTATCGGTTTGATCGGTATCGGGTTCATCGCTCCGTCTTTTCTCCCGGCAGGCTCGTCGTCCCGGCGGACTTACCGTGCTTCGCCGACCACTGCCGCCATCGCTCCACGGCGGCGGCCTGATCCTGCTTCGAATCATACACGTTGAAACCCATCGATTCGCCGGTGATCTTTTTCAGTGAAATGTTCGCGAACATTCGCACCGCCGGTTCAGCGTCCGTCAAGCGATCGATCAGGTAACCGATGGCGCGATTGTCCCGCATCTGTCCCGCCTGGATCGCTGCACGGGAGCGAACGGTCGGGTCTTCGTGCTGCAATCGGCTGTAGAGCGTTCCACCGCTCTGGACGCACCCAGCCAGGACCACGGCAGCACTTAGACAGGCAATTCTCCCAAGCCACATATGAGCTCACCATTTCAACGGGACGAGATATCCAGGCAGATACCAGCCTGCGGATTATAAACACACTCCCGCCCGCTGCAAAGATTTCTTGCGGGCGGACTTGCCGAGACAAGACTCTCTCAGGGGCGCCGTCGCCTGAGATCGGAGACGTACCGGTGTGCCAGGCGCGTCGGTTGCGGCAGGCGAACGCCCCTTCCGCAGCGCAGCGTCCAGCGAACGGCGTCGGGCAGCGTTACGGCGTTACCCACGGAAACATACAGAGGCTTGACAGAAGTCCGGGTCCGAACGACCGCGCCGATTATGCGCCCTTCGAAGCGAAGTTGCGTCCTGCAGCCGCGATTGAGACCCACGTCGCGATGCTCGCCGCAAAGACGGCTTTTTGCGACGGCGATCGTCGGCACGTCCAGCCAAAGACCAACGTGACTTGCCAGACCAAGCCCGCGCGGATGCGCCACGCCCTGCCCGTCGCACATCAACAGGTCGCAGCGGTGCGGAAGCTTTCGCACGGCGGCGATGATTGCCGGCGCCTCCCGGAAACTCAACAGGCCCGGAACGTAGGGGAACCGGCACGGCTGGACTGCGCAGGCCCGCGCGACGACCTCCATCGTGCGCGCATCACACAACACCGCGCCCGCAACGATCTTTTTCCCGCCGTCGATGAACGCACAGTCCACGCCGGCGACGGTGCGGACCTCAGCTCTCAGCGGTTCGACACGAACCTTTCCGGCAAGCTTTCGCTGAAGGGCAATCGCCTCCTTCGGGGAAAGATCCCACTTGTGCCGGATCATTCCAGGCCCAGCACGTCGCGCATCGAATACATACCCGGTTTTTTCCCGACGATCCATTGTGCCGCCCGCAGCGCGCCTTGTGCGAAAGTGTCCCGCGAGTGCGCGGAATGGCTGAGCGTTACGGTCTCGCCCAGGTTTCCGAAGTGCACCGAGTGCTCCCCCACCGTATCGCCCACGCGCAGGGCGTGCATTCCGATCTCACCTTTCTTTCGCCGGCATTTTCCACCACGGCCGAACACGATCGTCTCGCCATAGTCCCTACCGAGCGATTCGCAGACGCTCTTTGCGAGCATGATCGCCGTTCCGGACGGGGCGTCGGCCTTGAAGCGATGATGCGTCTCGGAAATCTCGACGTCGTACTCGTCCCCGAGCGCCCTTGCGACGTCCGCCGCCACCTTCAGCAGCACGTTGATGCCCATGGACATGTTGCCCGAATGCATAATGGCGACCCTGCCGGCGGAATCCGCCACCTCCGCCTCATGCGATGCGGTCAGCCCCGTGGTTCCGATGACCATAGCAATGCCTTTATCCCGACAAACGCCAAGCCAGTGCAGCGTTCCTTCCGGAAGAGAAAAGTCGACCAGCGCTTCGGGCGTTTCGTCGAGCGACTCGGCGATCTTGACGCCGAACGTTCCGACACCCGCCAACTCACCGATATCCCTGCCGAGAGCCGGGTGGGACTTCATCTCCATCGCCGAGACGATGTCGAACTGCTCGCTCTCAATGGCAAGTGCAGCTACCCTGCGTCCCATGCGCCCGGCGGCGCCTGTTATTGCGATTTTCGTCATTGTTCGTTCCTTGTTCAGCTTTCAGTACAGTTTGATCGTCACGCGTTCCTTTTCACCGCCCGGCCGGCCGACCGTAACGTTCAGGTTGAACGGGTACAGCAGCAGCGGCGCGCGAATACCCGGATTGTACACAAGTTCGAGCAGTTCGTTCTGCGCAAGGGCGAATGGTTTTCTCGGTCCGGTGAAGGCCTTCTCCCCGGCGATACCGTCTATCGTCACCGAGTTCTGCGCCACCATGAGCGGCATGTCCGCGGAAGTGTTGACGATCGCAATGACGATTTTCTCCAGGCGAGGCACGCTGGAGGCGGCACTGACCTTGGATTCAACGATGCGCAACTGCCAGCCTACCCTTTCCAGCGTAGCGTTGTGCACACCTTCCAGCCGCCATGCGCCCTCCGGCTGGGTTATCTCCATCGACACGCTCCGGACACCGCGCATGGCGTCGCATCCTCCGCAGGCGGCACAGAACACCAACACGGCCGATGCGGCAAACTTGACGCTCAGACTCATGTGCATACTCCGTTTCGTTATGGCGCGACGGCGGAACGGGCCTGGTCTTCCAGCACTTTCGCAAGCCAGTCTCTCGCCGGTGCGTGCCCGGGTTTGGCGTCAAGGCTGCATTCGTAGTAATACTTCGCAAGGCCCAGCCGACCCTCGTCGTGCGCGATCCGCCCCAGGTAAAACAGCGTCTCGGCGTCCGAAGGCCTGCGTGCGTAGGCCTCTGTAAACAGGATCTTGGCCCGTTCGACCCGGCCGGTCTGGAATTCCTTGATCCCCCTGTCGCGAAGCGCTTCCGGAGAATTGGCACAGCCGGAAAGAACAACTCCTAAAAACCCGAAAAACGCAACCAGCAAGATCGCTCTGTTCATAGTCGTCACTCCCAGCACTCTGTTATGCATATGGTTTTCCCGCTATCATGATACGCATGTCAGGCGCGTTTGTCATCCTCAAGCACAGCCGGTTCGGTCCGACGCATTATGATTTCATGCTGGAATCGGGCGATGCGCTTTCAACGTGGCGGCTTTCCAGCATACCCGCAAACCTTAAAATCGACGAGCATATGCCCGCGGTAAGGCTCGCGGACCACCGACGGGCGTATCTCGAATACGAGGGGCAACTCAGCGGTGGACGGGGAGAAGTGCGCACTGCCGATCGAGGGGAATATAGAACGCTCCGCCGCACCACCGATGCGTGGGAGGTCGCCCTGGCCGGCGAATCCACCCGCGGCAGGTTCGCCCTTCGCCGCAATCCAGCCGGCGCCCAGGACTGGACGCTCACTCGTCTTGGCGGCGAATCGGATTGATCTTCAACGTCAGGCGCCCCTCGGCGACGTCGATCTGCTCTATCCGCACGAGAAGCCATCTGCGAAGGCGATGCTCCGCCGGAAGCGGATCACCATCTATCGAGGCGAGCACGTTAACGAGCATACGTCCTATCTGTGCGGACGAAACACCCGCCCCACCGCCGAAAGGCTCACCCTCCACGTCCTGGTTTCCGTCGCCGGCGCTATCCTGGCGAACCTTGAAGTCGTCCAGTATTCCACGGATTATTACACGGGGTATCGGCAGACGTCCCACGCGAACGGACGAAAGATGCACGCGGATCTCCTTGCCCGAGGAGACGAACTCGAACGACACGCCCGCCGAGAGGATCTTGTCGTACTGCTTCGAGCGAACCATGAGCGACACGACACCGTCGCGGAATGATACAGCCGGGTCGGCGAGTCCCGCCTTTTCCATCTCGCGATATACCCTGCCGATGTGACTTTTACCGGGTCGGTCCGGCTGGAGGGCGTAAATCTCGTCCATCGACGCAAGGTACGCGTTTACATCCTTCTCCCAAAGCGTCAGGGAAAACGGTTCGCCTTCGCCGAGGCGATTGTTGACGGGCGTGATCACCGTGTTGACGAAACGATAGGCAGCGGCTTCTTTCTGCTCCTGCGTGAGACGCGCCGGGGCGTAATGGGCGGGCTTCCACGAGGCCAGCACGTACAAGACGGACGCCGCGGCGACGATCAATGCAGCCGTCGTCACCACAGACCAGAATATGAACCTTCGAATTCGCAATATTCACCCACCGGTAAAACCGCGGCCTTCCGTAACTCGACAAAAATTACCCCACGGTGCGAAGTATGAAATCCCGAACTGCCCCGGTGTCGTTGGGCAAGACCTCGCAGCGGGTCGGCAGGTCTTTCAGGGCGTCGATCGCCGGGTGGTGCGCGACGTCGCGGCCCGTCGCGGCCAGGATGGCGTCGGGAAACTTGGCTGGGTGTGCCGTGGAGATGCACAGCGTCGGCTCTTCGCCGGCGTGCGCAGGGGAGTTCGCCACGGCCAGACCGCACGCCGTATGCGGATCGATCAGGTATCCGTACCGCTCGTAACATTCGCGGATCGCGGCGAAAATATCTTCCCTGTTCGCCGAACCCGCCTCGATGTCGGGATCGACCACCCCGTCACGGTCCAACTCCACTCGCAGCGCGCCCGTATCGGCAAGTTCCTTCATCATGTCGCAAAGGGCGGAGCAGTCGCAGCCGGTCCTGTAATAGAGGTACCGCTCGAAGTTGCTCGCCACCTGGATGTCCATCGCCGGCGCCGGCGTCTGGTGTACCTGTCCGATCGAGTATTCGCCGGTATTGAAAAACCGCGAGAGAATGTCGTTTTCATTGGTCGCCAGAATAAGCTTCGATATCGGCGCGCCCATCTTCATGGCGTACCAGCCGGCGAGTATGTCGCCGAAGTTGCCCGTCGGAACGCACACGCGGACGCTTTCGGCGCCGGTCGTTTTCCGGACCTCGAACGAACCGGAAAAATAGTAGACGATCTGCGCCATCACGCGTGCGAAGTTTACCGAGTTGACCGCACCGAGCGAGCAGGCCCGCTTGAACTGAAGGTCCCCCGCGAGCGATTTCATGATCTGCTGGCAGTCGTCGAAGCTGCCCTCGATGGCGATATTGTGCACGTTGGCGTCCGGGACGGTCGTCATCTGGCGGTGCTGTATCTCCGAAATCCGCCCGGCTGGATGCATCATGAAAATGTCGATGCCACCCCGCCCGCGGACGCCGCAAATCGCCGCCGAACCCGTATCTCCGCTGGTAGCGCCGAGGATGTTCAGTCTTTTTTCACCCCCGGAGGCAGAGAGAATCCTTTCAAAAAACCTGCCCAGCAGTTGCAGCGCAATATCCTTGAAGGACATCGTAGGCCCATGCCACAGTTCGAGGAAAAACATATCTCCCACAGCCGTTACCGGCGCCGGCGACGGATTGAATATTTTTGCATCCCCGTAAGTGCCGGATATCAACTCTCGAAGGTCGCCGTCTGGAATGTCCGTCGCGAACAGGCGGATCACCTCGAAGGCGATCTCCGCGTATCCGAGCTTCCTCCAGTCGTCCAGGCGGCTGGATACGTCCGGAATGGACTGCGGGACAAGCAGCCCACCGTCGTTGGCCAGGCCCATCATGACCGCGTCTTTCAGCGTAATCGGTTCAACCTGTCCGCGTGTGGAGATATATTTCATAGCTACCGGTACAACTCCCGTTCTTCGCGTCGCTGCTGCTCGGTCGCTTCGCGAAGGGTTTTCTTTTCCTTGTTGGTCAGGCTGGTGAGTCCCTGCTGCTGTATCTTTGCCAGGATGCGATTGACCTCCGTTGCTCGCTGGGCGCGTTTTTGAAGTTTTTTCTCCCACGCGCCGCGATTGCGCTCCTGCATGGTGCTTTGTATGCCGGCGCGGAACCGCGGGATCAGCCATATCCACACCGCAGCCGCCACCGCACCACCAAGATGCGCCACGTCGCTCATCGCCGCGCCGACGCGCCCTGCCGCGAAGGCCTGCAAAACGTACAGGATCATCGCTCCGAAAATAATCAGCGACGCAAAGCGGATCGGCACCGGAAAGAACAGGAAAATGATATAGATCGACGGGAAGAACACCGCGCAGGCGAGCACCAGCCCGTACACGCCGCCCGAAGCTCCGATAATCGGCATCGAGGGTGGAAAGTCCGTCGAGAGCGAACCGATCAGGACGTAGGCGATTCCCGCCACGACGCCGCAACTGAGATAGAACTTCACGAATTTACGCGAGCCGAACTGGCGTTCGAACGTCGAGCCGAGAACATACACACCCAGCATGTTCAGCAGTATGTGCCAGAAACCGGCGTGCAGGAACTGGAAAGTGATGTACCTCCAGACCTGCCAGAAGGCGCCAACCGTAACGCCCAGGTATGTGCTGACCAGGCCCGCGGGGTACTTGTGCGAAGGCCGGTCCAGAAACATCTGGGCGGCGAACACGATCACGTTGATGATCAGGATCATCTTCACAGCCGGCGTAGGCTTGGGCATGCCCAGTGTCATTCCGCGCATAGGCCCCCTGCCGGACTGTCCGTACCGGGAAGGTTCGTCTCGCATGTATGGCCGATCATAAAGCGGCATCAGTGGTCCTCCTTCCCCAACCAGTAGTAGTTCAGCGTGGCGATAGTCTTCCCGTCGTGGATCGTCCCGTCCAGAACCATCCGCCTGACTTCATCATCCCGGTAGAGATGCACGGTAATCTGCTCGTACGTTTCGAGATCCTGCCGGCCGTCGGTCAGCCCGGTCGCCAGGTAAGAATACATCACTTCGTCGGCCGTTCCCGGACCGGTATAAAATTGCCCGAGTTTTTCTACATGAGCGGCGACATGTCCGGTCTCCTCGGCAAGTTCGCGAGCGGCGCAGGCGGCGGGGTCTTCCCCGTCTTCCAACATTCCCGCGGGCAGTTCCAGCAGCTCTTCCTGCACGGCGAAACGCATGTTGCGGATCATCACGATGGACCCATCGGCCAGAACCGGAAGCACCACGACCGCGCCGTTATAGTGCAGGTACTGGCGATCGACAACCCGACCGTCGGGCATCCGCACGCCGACGTCGTAGCATTCGAAGATCCTGCCCTTGCATTTTAATTCCTCGTATTCGAAGCGTTTTGTCATGCGGGTGATTATACAGCCTCGATCCCGAGATCGGAATACCGTGACGGTCAAGCTTTGCACTTGTCCGAACCGGACGGATCGCTAAGATGAACCCTCGCTCGATTTCCGGGAAACTCTTTCGACGGATATTGCTGCTTTGAAACCAAGACGCATTGCGATACTGGGCTCTACCGGAAGCATCGGACGCCAGGCGTTGGAGGTAATCGCCGATCAGTCCGATCTTTCAGCCTGCGCGCTGGCTGCGGGGGCGAACGCCGCCCTGCTGGCCGAGCAGGTCCGCACATTCAGCCCGGAATACGTGGCACTGGCCGAGACCTCGGGGTCCGACGAACTCCGCGAGGCTATCGCAAGCGGTTCTCAACTTTTTACCGGCCCGGATGCCATGGTAAAAATGGTCCGCGCCGCCAGGCCCGACGTGCTGCTCAGCGGCGTCGTGGGAACCTCCGGCGTGGCGCCGACGCTGGCTGGTATCGAATGCGGTTCCGCGCTGGCGATCGCCAACAAGGAGACGCTGGTAATGGCCGGGGCTATCGTCATGCCGGCAGCTCGCGCCGCCGGAGTAGAGGTGCTTCCGGTGGACAGCGAACATTCCGGCGTGTTCCAGTGCATCTCCGCGGGCCGGCGCGACGAGGTCCGACGGGTCACGCTCACCGCTTCGGGGGGGGCGCTGCGGGACTGGTCCGACCTGTCCGCCCACGACGCGACCGTCCAAGACGCACTGGAGCATCCCACCTGGGACATGGGTCCGAAAGTCACCATCGACTCGGCCACCATGATGAACAAGGCGATGGAGATAATCGAGGCGCACTGGCTTTTCGACCTCCAGCCCGAGCAGATCGACGTGGTGATCCACCCGCAGTCCATCGTCCACGCCTACGTCGAGTTCTGCGACGGATCGGTCGTCGCGCAGCTTGCCAGGCCCGATATGAAGGTGCCCATTTCCTACGCGCTATGCTTTCCGCGTCGGGCCGAGCGGAGAACGGAAACCCTCGACCTGGCATCGCTGGGCGAGCTGACCTTCCGACCGCTGGCTGGGCGTTTCCGAATGGCGGTGGAACTGGCCTACCAGGTGATCCGGCGTGGTGGAACCGCCGGGGCCGTCATGAACAGCGCCAACGAGGCAGCGGTCGAAGCCTTCCTCGCCGGGCGAATACGCCTGGGCGAGGTCGTCCCGCTCGTGGAAAAAATACTTGACCGGAGAGAACCTGTGGACGAAGTATCTCTCGACGCTCTTTTCGCGGCGGAGGCTTACGCGCGCGACGCGGTCACGCGGGAGCTGGAAACACGAAAGCAATAATCGAAATTCAAAGAGGTCTAAATGAACGTTCTTGCATATTCGCTGGCTGAGCTTTGGGGCGACTGGCTGTGGCCCGTTTTTCAATTGGTCATAGGCCTGGGACTGGTCGTGTTCGTGCACGAACTCGGTCACTTCCTCGTTGCGAAATGGGTCTCCATCAAGGTAGAGAAGTTCGCCATCGGCTTCGGGCCTACGATTTTCTCGTTCACGCGCGGCGAAACGGAATACTGCATCAAGGCAATTCCGCTCGGCGGATATATCAAGATGCTCGGACAGGAGGATTTCAAGCCCCTGGAGGAAGGCGGCAAGCCCGATCCTCGCTCGTTCATGGCAAAGAGCGTCGGCGCGAGGTTTGCGGTAATCGCAGCCGGCGTCGTCATGAACGTCATCTTCGCGGCGTTGCTGTTCATCGTCGTGTGCACGATAAGCATAAGCTTTCCGGCGCCCATCGTCGGGGGCGTAAGCCCGAAACTCCCCGCCTCCGAGGCGAAGATCGTCTGGGAAAACCCGCCCGAAGGTTTTCCAGCGGAAAGCGTCGGGCTTGAACCGGGAGACAGGATACTTTCCATCGACGGCAGGTACGCCGAATCGTTCGAGCTTATTCGCGTCAAATCGATTCTCGCAGACCCGGACGAAATCTTCGATATCCGCCTCGAGCGCAAGCGAGGCGGAAATACCCTGCGCGGAACGGCGAAGGTCGCCGTTGCCTATACGCCCAGCGAGTACGGTAAGATGCTCAAGTTCGGAATCGCCCCGCCGCAAAGCACCACGTTCGCCCGGGTGAAGGATCTGAAAATCGCCGGGCCGGTCCTTCCGGGTGACACACTCGTGAAAATTGCGGATTTCACGGTCGCCCATGCGTGGGACATAGCGCCTATCGCCAAAAAACTCGACGGTTCGCCCGTCGGGATAACCGTCCTGCGCCGTGACGAAGATGCACCGCCCAGGGAAGTATCGTTGACGATTCACCCCGCGGTCGGCGGTGGGAAACTCGGCGATGTGCTCTACGAGGAAGGTACCCGCTATTACGGCAGGGAAATCAGACGGGACGACAAAAACGTGTTCTTCCGCCTGGAAGACGGCACGGAGAAGAAGTTCGCCACCAGGAACGTGAGCGTCGGCCAGGACGAACTGCTGGACGTTCTGGGCATGATACCCCGACTTGAGATTGCCGCGGTGTTCATCGGCTCACCGGCCGAGACGGCCGGTCTGGAACCGGGCGACGTGATCACGGATTACGGCGAGCGCGGGGCTCCCACTGTTCGCGGCATGTTGGATATCAACAAGGAATTCGCCGCGCGCGAGGTGCGCATCGAGGTGCTCCGCGGAACCGAGAGACTGCAAAAGACAATCGTACCCAAGAAGCGCAGCGGTGGAGTACTGGTCGGAATCGCCCAGAGCATCGACCTGCAAAGCACCGTCGTCGCGGGCGTGCGGAAGGGTTCGATCGCTGAAAAGGCCGGCGTCCGCAAGGGCGACGTCATAGAGCAGGTCGTCGTTTCGGACGCCGACGGGGCAAATAGCGAAACGGCCTCCGTCACCGGCTGGGTTGACGTCCTGAACGTCCTCAAAAAATCTCAGGGCAAGTTGGTGTCGTTGAAGATTCGCGGCCAGGTGTCACCCAGGAAGATCGGCATACTCGGCAAGGATGTTTTCGACGCGAAGGACTACAAGGTATATCCGTTCGCCAAAACGCTCGGCTTTGGTCAGCTCGAGGTGACGATCGTCAAGCGCAACCCATTGGCGGCGATGGCGTGGGGCGCCCAAAAGGCTTGTGACTTCATCGTTATGACCTACGGAACGCTTCGCGGCATACTCAATCGAAACATATCCACCAAGGCGGTCAGCGGACCGGTCGGAATCGGTGGTATCGCCATCCAGGCAGGCCGGCAAAGCATCAGCAAACTCATTTACCTGATGGCGATCATCTCCGTCTCGCTGGCGGTGATAAACTTCCTTCCGATCCCCGTGGTGGACGGTGGGCATGCGGTGTTCCTGCTTATCGAAAAAATCCGCGGAAAACCCGTTCCGGTGAAGATAATGAACATCACGCAGGTGATCGGGCTGTTGGCGCTGCTGTTCGTGTTTGTCGCGGTGACCTGGCAGGACATACTCCGACTGCTTGGCGGTTTATGGTAGTGGCGGCATCGATGGACGGAAAACAACGAAAGGATTGATCATGCAGAGATGGGTTTGCACGGCTTGCGGCTATATTTACGATCCTGCGATCGGAGACCCCTCCAGCGGGATCGAACCTGGAACCGACTTCAAAGACATTCCGGACGACTGGGTCTGCCCGGAATGCGGTGTAGGCAAGGACGAGTTCGAGCCGGAGTAGCACCGGAAAGCATGTCTCGCGCGGATTCCGCGGGCGAAAATGCTATACTCGTACCGATGGCTGCAGACCGTAAAAGAGACTCCGAGTTTGACTTCGCTCTTGCGGCCCAGTTGCAGCGCGCCCTGCTCCCGCGAAACTTCCCCGTCTCCGGGGATCGCCACAAGACCGCCGCACGGAACCGGATGTGCGGGCACGTCGGCGGCGACTTCTACGACTTCGTCCGCATCAACCGGGACCAGCTCGCAATCGTCGTCGGCGACGTCGTAGGGCACGGCGTGCGGGCCTCGCTCGTCATGGCGCAGATCATGGGCTTCTTCCGAAGCGACCGCAACATACGAATCCGTCCCGCAAAAGCGATCGACGAACTCAACGAGATGCTGATTGAACTGGGCGAACGCATCGGGGACATTGTCCCGTGCTCAATATTCTACGCCCTCCTGGACGAACCGAGCGGACTGCTGCTGTTCGTCAACGCCGGACATCCCAGACCTTTCCTGTGCACCGCCGAGAGCTGCGCGAACACCCAGATCGGACCCCGCAACATGCTCCTGGGCGTCGATCCTTTCCTGCCCGAAGAAGGCTGCCACACACTGAGCCCCGGCGAACGTCTTGTGCTCTACACCGACGGCGTAACCGACGCTTTCAACCCCAACGACGAACCGTTCGGCAGGAACCGCCTGCTGGAAACGCTCCACGCGAACAGCTCGGTCTCACCCGACCAATGCGCCGACGCCGTCTTCGACGCCATCGACGCCTTTCGCGACGGGGCCCCGCAAACCGACGATGAGACGATCCTGATAATGGACCGCGTGTAAAATCACCTGGAGAGCGAATCCAGGAAATCGCACTGTTTTTTCCGCAGCCCCTTTCCCGTTCGGACTGGTACGCCAAGTTCCAGATGCGTATCGGTTTTTTCGGAGTACGCCGGCCAGTTCGCCGCGCCCACGGCGTTCGGATCGCCGCTGCGCGCGAAGCCGACCCAGTAATTCATTATCTTTTCCGAGAGTTTTTCGTCCTCTTCACCGTAGAGACGCCCCGGTAAATGCCCGAAGACGTAGGGTATCTCCGCGCCGTGGAAGCAGCCCAGCCCCATGCGCCTCGCCCATCTGGTCGAGCGCGTGAAATGATAGAGATACGTGCGCCCCTGTATCCGAGACTGGCTTCGGACCGCCCGTCGCGCTCCCGCCACGAACGCATCGCCGATCATCTCCGTAATAGCGCGCTTTGCCGACGCATCGTCCGTCGCGCCGTAGATTTCCATCGCCTTGTCCGTCATCGGACCCAGTTTCAATCTCAGGTGTCGCTTGAGCGCGGCGAGCGAATCTACTTTCATACGCCTGGTGAAAATGGTCCCCTCGTCCGCGTTGGATCCCGCAAGCAGCGGAACCGAAGCCTGCCCGCCGGCGGTAAATATCTTTCCCGGCGTGTCCGGCAGGACATACCCGTCCACGCAAAGCAGCATCGCGCTGGACGAACCGGGCATGATAACCAGATTACTCTTCGAGGCTTCCAGAACCTCCCTCCAACTTTTTTCGCGCATCGCGGTAAGCGTCTCGGCGCCGGTGCCTTTGGTGGCGCCAAGCCTTCGCGCCACTCCCTCGCCGAGCGTCTCGGCGCTGACCATCGCGCCGCGGCGTTCTTTGAGATGCGCCATCCTTGACGGCGCCGCACCGCTCTGTGCGATAGCGCGGTGAAACAGGCCGCGTGCAAGCGGGCTGCTCATCAGGCAGTAGACGCTTACCGCCCCGGCGGATTCGCCGAAGATCGTCACGTTTCCCGGATCGCCCCCGAACGCGGCGATGTTAGCGCGAACCCACTTCAGCGCGTGGACCTGGTCCATCAGCCCCCAGTTTCCGCTCGCGCCGTTTGGGGATTCAGCCGACAGGGCAGGATGTGCGAGAAACCCGAACGGACCGAGGCGATAATTGATCGTAACGACAACGACACCCTTTTTCGCGAGCGACTCGCCCGCATAGACGCGCTTCGCGCTGCTTCCGATGACGAACCCCCCGCCGTGAATCCAGACCATTACCGCAAGTTTCGCATCCGCCTTCCGCGCGGGCGTCCATACGTTCAGGTACAGGCAGTCTTCGTCCATCCGGAGTTTTTTGCGGACAAAACCGGCACCCATGGAAGGTTGGGGGCACGCGGCTGGGAGTTCAACGCACGCAAGCGTCGATCTCCATGGCTTGGGGTCGCGCGGCGGTTTCCAGCGAAGTTCGCCAACCGGCGGCGCCGCGTAAGGAATACCGAGGTACGCGCGAACCGCGCCGGACGTTTTCCCGGACACGGGTCCGAACTTCGTCCGCACCACCGGCACATCGGATGCGTACACCCCGGCTGAGAGAAACACGGGAAACGCCAGGATGAACAGGCGAACGTTCCGATTTCGCATACCGGTTCCTTTCAATCGCCTCCGCTACCTTTACTTGACGCGACGTTTACCCGAAATGGGCAGCCCGGCGTCAGTCCGCCAGGAAGAAGTCCCGAACGAGCCGGCGATATTCCGGAGGCACGCTGCCTCGCGTAAGAGCATCCGCGACGCGGGCGCGGGTGCGGCTCCATGCATCCTCGAAAGGCACGAACTGCCCGGTGTCGTTTCCGCCAGCCGGGGCGGCCCCCTTTGCAGTCGCAGCAACCGGGGCGTATACGCGAACCGTTCCACCGGCTGGAAGCGGACCGGCGCCGACGCTGCCGGCCGGTTCGCCGACCCGACCGGTTCGCTCAGCAGGCATGGCGATCGGATCGTCCTCGCCCAGGCCCATCGCCCGCTGAACGTCCTGCGGAATCAGCGTCGCCAGATCGACACCCCGCTCCTGAAGCTGCCTCAGCAACTCCGCCAGGCGGGAATCGTCCCGGATTTCGACCGCCCTGGCCGCCTGAAAGAATCTGCGGGCAAGGGCTGGATCGCCTGACGCCAGCATTGCCCCTCGGCGGAGCGCGCGTTGGAGCTGCCGGGCTGCATCCGGGGATAATTCGCCCAGTGCAGAAGCGACAGTCTCCGGCGTGACGCGCCAGCCGCCGCTCGTGAGTTTCGGTAGCATCGCAAGCGCCGCACAGAACGCCCCGGCAAGCAGCAGTACGCCGGCCGTGGCGCGCCCGCGCCGCCACATCGGCGCTTTGCGAACATCCGAAGATTTCAGAGACGCCAGCGCCTGTGCGCAGACAACCTGCGCCTCCGGTGAAACGTCGTTCCGTCCGGCAAGTTCGCAGGCGGTGCTCACCCGCTCGCAAAGCCCACCAGCCAGGTCGAGGTAAACCGCCGTTCCGTGCAGGGACATGCGTCGCAAAAGTACGGTAAGAACCCCCGCAGCGAATCCCGCGGGAAGCAGAACCAGCGGGATAACCGCCGGGTGAGCAACCGGCGAAAAGAGCACGTAAACGCCCCCCCACGCGCACAGCAGCGACAGTGCGGCGAGAGTAAGGGCTTGCGTCTGCGACAATCCCAGCCGGTTTGAGACCCACTGACGGGTGAATACCACGGCGGGAACCAGCGGACAGAGAGCGACAAGGGTTGCCGCGATCGGCCAGGGATCAACCATCGCCGACGCCACCTGCAACATGGCGCACGCCGGGGCGAGCCCAGCCGCCACGACCGCGCCGGACTCGACGGCACGGACCAACGTGAGTTTCCTCGCACGCGAAGAGAGAATGTCCATCAGTTCACGTTGCATAGTGTCCACGTTCCATTATCATTTTCGCACCCTTCCGATGCAACCAAATGCGCCTTCCACAATCGGCGAACTGCGGGTATCATATATAATCCGAATCGTGGAGAAATGGGGCGAAAGCCGAAGATACCACATATGGCCAAGGGGCAATACAAGAAGAACGACCAGGCGCCTCCAGGCGGAAACGTAATAACGGGCGCGCCCAGAGCGACGCCTGCGAAGGTTCCCCTTGTCGGCGATTTGTCGGCCGGGGAAAAACTCTTCGATCTCTACGACCGCATGATCGGGCACGTCCATATTCCGGACGTGCTTGCGGACGTGGCGCAGGTGGTCTGCCAGGACAGCAACGCCCAGCGCGCGACGATCTACATGGTGAACCACGAGACCGACGAGCTGGAATCCGTCGGCGTCATCGGAAACGTAACCCGCACCATTCGCGTGCCGATACACGAGAGTTCCCTGGCAGGTTTCTGTGCGATGCACAAGCGGGCCTTCGTGGTCCCGGACGCATACGCCGACCTGGGCGGTATCGACCCCGCTCTCCGGTTCGATCGCAAATGGGACGAAATAAACAATTTCCGCACGCGCGACGTCATGTGCTGCCCCGCCCTGTTCAAGGACGACGTGATGGGCGTCGTGCAGGTCGTAAACAGCAGGGGTGCGCCCTTCAGAGAGGCGGACCTCGTCCCGCTGCGGAGCGTATCGCGGCTGATCGGTTACGCCCTGTACCATGCGCGCCTCTACGACGACCTGGCGACCATGAAACGCCTGGAGAAAGAGAAGGCGGAATTCATGCGCATAATGGTGCACGAGCTGAAATCTCCCGTAGCCGCCACCAAAATGATGACCGACGCACTGGTGAGAAGCCACATCGAGCAGCCATCCGTGGTGTCCCTGTCGGAGCGAATCGCCATACGAATGGACCAACTGATCGATTTGATCTCCGACCTGATGGACCTGTCGCGCGTCAAATCGGGCAACCCGCTGGGCGATATTTCCGTTTTCGATCTTACCGAAGAGACGCGCCAGGCCGCTGCGACGTATCTCGATCAGGCTGCCGCAAAGGGGCTGTCTCTGGAGGTGTCCCTTCCGGACGATCCGGTAAACGTCCGTTTTGACTCGCAGGGGTATCGGCTGGTGCTATCCAACCTTATCTCCAACGCCGTGAAGTACACCCAATCCGGCTCGGTAGACGTTTCGCTGTCGAAACGCGACGGGCAGGCAGTGCTCGCGGTGCGTGACACGGGGATCGGCATCCCACAGGCGGAAGTTGCCAAGCTGTTCCGCGAGTTTTTCCGTGCGTCCAACGCCAAGAGCAATCGCATTCCCGGAAGCGGCGTCGGGCTTGCGGGCGTCAAGCACATCGTCGAGCGGTTCGGCGGGCAAGTCGAGCTGCAAAGCGAGGAGAACGCCGGTTCCACGTTCATCGTGCGACTCCCGCTGAACGATTCCTGAACTGAGCGCAAAAAGGCACGCCGGGGCCCCACGCTGCCTCCGACGCGCCGTTTTGCGAACTATCATGCCCGGGTACAGTGCCTATCTGCGCCAACCGTACTGCACTGCCGAACCGCAATCGCAGCTCGAGCGGTATCCCGATCCCGATCCCGATCGGCCCTTTGAGCGAGACCGGCCTGGCGTAACGATTACCGTCGGATGCGAAGGGAAGGGTTTGACCGCGTAAACCGGCGGATGCCCGCGAAACGGGGTGATTTCCCGCACCTTGGGATAGCGGTGACGAAAACGCCTCCCCCGGCTGCGAGAGTACCCGCTATTCCTGCCGTACCGGGAACTATAGGCCTGCGTGCGGTAGGGTGAATAACCTCGTGAACCATACCCGTAACCGCGGCTGTAACTGACCGAGCTGGAATAACTTCGGTAGTAACCGCGACCGGAACCGACCGGGCCGGAATAGCTTCGATAGTACCCGCGATCGCCGCCTGTGCTGATCGAAAACCCGCCCAGGCGGAACGTAAACCCGCCGGCGAGACCCGTCTCAGCCGAGAACAGCAGCACACCCGCAGCCACCGCCAAACTCAGCGCCAACCTGCTTTTCAGAAGTGTACGCATCATGCACCATCCTTTCTTGCCGTGGTTCCGTGTTCACTTTTCGTCTCACCTGTCCGTTCAGGGGAATAGTGCTTCCCGCGGACATGCGGTTACACCCGATGCGGAAATCTTTCAGATTTCAGATGGATTTGAAACCTGCCTGCCGGCAGGCAGGTTTGAGATCTGAGATTTGATATCTGAAATTTGAGATTTCATGTAACCCTTCCGAGCGCTACGGACACAGCCCACACAGCGGAAAGCTATGCAAAGATGGTTTGCGCGTCGGTCTGGGGGCCGATGCCCTCCGCCCGGATGAGCGGGTGGTAATTGCCGTGGACAGCATCGTCCGCAGGGCGCATGATAAGGCCATGGGCGATGCGGACCGGATTGACATCCAGATGACGCTGTCCGGCGAGAGAGAAGCGTACGGGCGCATCGTTCAGCGGCACCAGCGGAATATCACAAACCGCATGTGGCGGTTCACCCGCGATCGGTCCGACCTGGAAGAGCTGGTGCACGAGGTGTTCGTGGAAGCCTACGTAAGCCTGGACGGCTTTCGCGGCGAGGCGCCTTTCATCCACTGGTTGAACCGTATCGCGACGCGCGTGGGGTACCGGTTCTGGAAGCGGCGCAAACGCCGCACGTCGCACGAAGTGCCCCTGCAGGACTGGGACGCCTTCGAGACTGACGACACGGACCACGTTTCCGCCACGGAAGCGGCCCAAATGCTGCACGGGATGCTGGAACAGTTGCCACCACGCGATCGGCTGGTCCTTACGCTGCTGTATCTGGAAGAGATGTCCGTCGAACAGGCGGCGGAAAATTGCGGGTGGAGCAAGACGATGGTGAAGGTTCAGGCATATCGCGCACGAAAGAAACTTCGCGCTTTACTGGAGAAGGCGGAGAAACCGAAACGATAAAACGTTCGGAACTGAGAAAAACTCTGAAATAGAAATATTATGGAGATAGACCAATGAACGAAGAAGCAATCCTCAAAAAACTGGTGAGAGCGTCCCGCGGGGACTCTCCCCCGCTTCTGGACGTATCCGGCGCGGTGATGACCGACGTAATGCCTCCGGTACCGTCCGGGCGGACGCTGCTGTGGGTTTTCGCAACCATTTCGTCGGCGGCCGCGGTAATCATCATGACCTTGGCGCTGCGGGTGATGACCTTGCAACAAGACCCGTTCGGCGAAATGGTGCGATCCGCAATGGCGAGCATACGATGAGAACCGAACCATCCAATAAGCCCGACACTGCACATCCACCTTATCGGCGAAGGTGCCGCTGGCTGTCCCTGGTGCTGATGATCGTTGTCTTTGTCTCCGGCGCGCTGGTTGGATCGGGGCTGACGATCATCTTCAAACCCCAGCGAGCCCTCTTCGGGCACAAGACGCTCGAAGAACGCCGGGACCGGCTCGTCGAATGGATCGACCGGGACGTGGGCCTCTCCGATAAGCAAAAGGAACAGGTGGGAAAGATCGTCCTGGAACGATTTCGGGAGCTCCGCGAGCTGCGTAAGATAATCCAGTCGCAACAGGAAATCCAGGCTCACCTGCTGCATGACAAGGTCGCCGCACTGCTGGACGACGATCAGCAGGATAAATGGCGGAAGTGGTGGCAGGAGCGGTTCAAGGAATGGTTCCCGCAGCCTGCGGCGACGCAGCCGACGACGGCGCCGGCAGAGTCCCTGGGACTGAACGGGGAAAGAACAGGTTGGATTTCCGACGGGTGAAGAGTACCATGTCCCTGAAACGGGGTGCAAACCGTGACCGATGAGCCACGCAAGGGCGCACACAAAGCCAAAAAGAACACCAGGCACCAGGAGGCCGAAAACGCCCTGCGTGAAAGCGAGCGCCGTTACCGCGAACTCTTCGAGAACATACGCAGCGGCGCCGCCGTCTACGAGGTAGTGGACGACGGGAAAGATTTCGTGTTCCGCGATTTCAACCGCGCCGGTTGCGAGATCGAAGGGGTTTCGCGGGAAGACGTGATCGGAAAGAAACTCACAGAGGTTTTTCCCGGCGTTGGGGACTTCGGGGTCCTGGCTGTGCTGCAACGTGTCTGGAAAAGCGGTGTAGCGGAACATGTTCCGGCAACATTCTACGAGGACGAGAGGATATCGGGATGGCGGGAGAACTACATATACAAGCTGCCGTCGGGTGAGGTTGTCGCCATCTACAATGACGTCACCGAGCAGAAGGAAGCGTCACTGACATTGGAGGCGAAGGAGCGATACTTCCGCTCGCTGCTCTACAGCCTGCACGAGGACATCCTCGTGATCGGTCGCGACAGGCGCATTGCGGACACGAACAGCGCGATCCTGATAACGACGGGACAAAAACGGGAGGACGTGATCGGGAGACATTGCTACAAGATTCTACAGGGAATGGACAAGCCCTGCTACGGGGAGAGCGACGAGTGCGGCTTTGAGTATGTTTTCCGCACCGGAAAGCCTTGCGGACGCTACCATAAGTATATCCGTGCAGACGACTCGACGATCGATATGGACCTCCTTCTATCGCCGATGATGGACGTGGACGGAAATATCACGCACGTAATCGCAGCAATGCGAAATGTATCCGATCTGCTCCGCACACGGGACGCGCTGCGCGAAAGCGAAGCGAAGTACAGGCTGCTGTTCGAGAATTCCCCCTCGGGAATAGCCTATTTAGACACGATGGCGCGCGTGCTGATGATGAATGACGCCGGCGCGGCGATCCTCGGGGGGAAACCCGAGGAATACCTCGGAAAATTCGTCATCGAGTGCCTGCCCTCGCAAATGGCCAACGTCGTCGACGAGAGAGTCAAACGGGTCATTCGCACGCGCAGCGCGAATCAATACGAAACCGAATTCACAACATCCACCGGACGGGTCTGGCTGTCATCGACGTACAGCCCGGCGATCAACGCCAAGGGTGAAATTGTGGGCGTGCAGATCGTCGCGGCCGACATCACGGAGCGCAAACGCCTGGAGGAACAACTGCTCCAATCGCAGAAGATGGAGGCGATCGGGCACCTGGCAGGAGGTGTCGCCCATGACTTCCGCAACCAGCTCACGGTAATCCGCGGGTTTGCGGAAATGCTCGTGCGCCAGGGACTCGTCAGAAACGACGGAAAGGACAAGATCGCCGAAATACTCAAAGCCGTCGACAGATCGACGAACCTCACGTCGCAATTGCTGTCGCTCGGTCGAAGGGACCTGCTCCAGCCACAGGTTATTTCGGTCACTGGCCTCATTGCAGACCTGAGCAAATTCCTCCCCCAGATGATCCGCGAAAACATACGCCTCTCGATCGTCTCGGGCGCAAGCGACTGCCGCGCCAGTATCGATCCGGACCAGTTTCAGCAGGCGATCATAAACCTCGTGATCAACGCCCGCGATGCCATGCCCAGCGGGGGTAAGCTCGTCATCGAAACGGAGTGCGACTGGCCGAGCGATAATTTCTACCATCGCCATCCCGACCTGAAACCGAGGCGATATGTGCGAGTGAGAGTAATAGACACCGGTGTCGGAATGGACCCGCAAACACGGAAGCGGATATTCGAGCCGTTCTTCACGACGAAGGAAACCGGACAGGGAACGGGCCTGGGGCTGTCGATGACCTACGGATTCGTTAAGCAGAGCGGCGGCGCCATAGAATGCGACTCCACGCCGGGGAAGGGGACCGAGTTTCGACTTTACTTCCCCTGCGTCGACGATCCCGTGGACGCCGAGTGTAGCTGTGATCAGCGGGCGGAGAAACTGCGCGGGACCGAGACGCTCTTGATCGTCGAGGACGAGCAGTCCGTTCGCAACCTGCTCGCCGCCATGCTGGAGAGCGCCGGGTACACCGTGATCGCGACCGCCAACGCCGAGGAGGCCCTTGCCCAAAGCGACGCGCACAAAGGGCACATAGACATGCTGATCACCGACGTCGTCATGCCCGGAATGACCGGTGCGGAACTGGCCGGGATGATCGTCCAGGCCAGACCCGATATCGGGGTTCTGTATATCACGGGCTACGCCGGTAAGGACCTTTCCCTGCACGGCGTCGATGAAGGCGCCGTCAACCTGCTGATAAAACCGCTCACGCGGGACCGCCTGATGGAAAAGATTCGCGAGGTGCTGGACGGGCGCGATGGCTGAAAAGGAATTTTTATTTTTTTTCGTCCGCGATTTGATTCCGCCCACGTGGGGCGCTAGTATTAAGCAGTCCTGAAACAAAGTAGTCCTGGAACAAGGCCGTTGAAGGCAGGTCTCCCTCCACCTGTCTTCACGGCCATTTTTTACGCCCCGCGGGCGAGGGTAGCCATTCTCCACATTCTCCAGACACCATCCCGCTTGACCTGCGGGCGCCGGCGGAATAAAGTAACTGGCGCGTCGTCTTTTCCTGCTGCGATCGGGGTGCAGGAGGACGTTGCGGGCCCTTAGCTCAGCGGTTAGAGCAGTGGACTCATAATCCATTGGTCGTAGGTTCGAATCCTACAGGGCCCAGTTCCGAGCGTTTCTCGAAACGCTCTCTCTGTTCCCACAGCCCACGGAATGCTTCCCGTGGGCTGTTGTCTTAACCACGTTTCGTTAAAGCCTTTCGACGATATGCGAGTCCACCAACTGGCTGAGCGTCCTTGGACTCGTCCTCCGCCCTACCACCCCATATCGGCCGATTTCTTCTCTCTTTGGCCGGGGAATCTCTCTTTGCTTGGTCGAACCAAGATGCGAGTCCAAGTGTATTCAACGTGCTGGCGGTGCTTCACTTACGCCGACATGCCCAACTTGGACTTGGTATGTTTCGCAAATAAGGCCGGCTCTACCTTGTGGCGCTGCGAACCTGTCTCGCGAGACCAAACGGGCAATGCGCACGGCTACGCCAAGTATTGTCTGTG
>JAJRYB010000105.1 GCA_024275995.1 Planctomycetota bacterium
CCGAACTGCGTGCCCCAGTCGCCGACGTGGTTCTGTCGGATGACGCGATGGCCCAGAAAATCCAGCACTCGCGCCAGGGCGTCGCCGATAATCGTGCTGCGCAGGTGCCCGACGTGCATTTCCTTGGCGAGGTTAGGCCCGGAATAGTCCACGACGATGGTCTCGGGATTTTCCGGGGCGTCCACGCCGAGGCGTTCGTCATCCAATGCGCCGGCAAGTCGTCCGGTGACGAATTCGTCTTTCAGACGGATATTGACGAACCCCGGACCGGCTATTTCCACGGACTGGGCAAAGTCGGAAACGTCCAGAACGGCGAGGACTTTTTCCGCCAGCTCGCGGGGATTGACCTTCATCCCCTTAGCAGCGGCCATGACTCCGTTAGCCTGGTAATCGCCGAATTCCGGGCGTGCGGAAGTCGCCACAAGAGCGGCCGAACCCCGCGGCGCGCCGGCGCTTGCGAGCGCCTCGGAAACGCGCAATTCAAGCTCGCGACGGACGTTCATTTCTCGTCGCCGCCTTCGGCGGAATCATGGAGGATAATGTGGATGTCGTACCCGGCGACCACCTTCACCTTGCCGGGTATGCCTTCGACGTCCAGGTTGCGAAGGATGCGGTTGGACACGATCGCGGGCTTGGCGATTATCGCCTTGGCGAGTTTCTGGACGCCGAGAAACTCGAACCGCGACGGCGTGGCGTCAGGCAGATAGTTGAACCACTTTGGCCCGATCAGCGGGCACGGGTCGAAGCTCTTGCGGATTGCCGTCGCAAATCGTTCTCTCAGCAATTCGTCCACGCTCATGTAGCACCTTTTTTGCTTCCTGCCGGCTGCCACTTCACGCGAGGCGCCTCGCCCCAGATAAGCTCCAGGTCGTAATACGCCCGATGCTCGCTATCGAACAGGTGCACCACCACGTTAACGAAATCCAGCAGGACCCACGTTCCACCGTCCTTACCCGCAACGTGCCAGACGGGTTGTCCAACGCTCTTTCCATGAAGGGCGATGTCCTCGGCGACGGACCGCATCTGCCGGCCCGACGTTCCGGTGGCGATCACAAAGTAGTCCGTCACCGGGCTGACGCCGCGCAGGTCGAGCACTACGATATCCTCGCAGTTACCGTCCCCGGCGATCCGGGCGGACCCTATCGCCAGCGTGCGGGCTTCGTCCTTTTTCGTCCGTCTAGTCATCGCCCGGTGCTATCCGCTAACCTTTATTTTCACCACAAAGTTCACAAAGAACACGAAGGTCACAAAGGAGTTTTTGTTGAAAACCACCAAAGTTACAGAACGCCACCGGCCTTCGTAAAACCATGCCTTAACATGATTTTTTAACTTTCTGGTCTTTTTTGTGGTCTTGGTGCCCTTTGTGGTTATGAGACATATGGGCTATTCCATTCCCAGGAAGGCGCCGATCTGCGGTGCGTACTTGACGATCAGCCCCGCGAACACGACCGAGACCATGCTCATCAGTTTTATGAGGATGTTCAGGCTCGGGCCTGACGTGTCCTTGAACGGGTCGCCCACGGTATCGCCGACGACGGCGGCCTTGTGTGCGTCGGATCCCTTTCCACCATGCGCGCCGGTCTCGATGTATTTCTTCGCGTTGTCCCACGCGCCTCCGGCGTTGGCCATGAAAATCGCCATCGCGAACCCGCTCGCGAGTCCGCCGGCGAGCAGGCCCATAACGCCCGCGACGTTCAGCAACAACCCCACCGCAATCGGCACGACAAGCGCCAGCAGCGATGGGATGACCATCGCTTTCTGGGCGCCCACGGTGGATATGTCCACACAGCGGGCGTAGTCCGGCTGGGTGGTGCCTTCCAGGATACCCGGCATTTCCCTGAACTGCCTCCGGACCTCGTGCACCATCGCCATGGCTGCACGCCCGACCGCCTTCATGGTCATCGCGCTGAACAGGAACACGAGCAGCACGCCCGCGAAAATCCCGCACAGCACCTTCGGGTTCATCAGGTTCACGCCGTAGAAATCCATGTACTGGCGAAGCGAGGCCCTTCTGGCGGAGACGAGCGAGCCTACCTTTGCCGCGACGGCTACGCCGCTACCGTCGGAGGCCTTGGCGGATTTCAAAAGTGGGATCACGTCGTCTTCTCCGGGCGCTCCAAGCGTCATGTTTGCGACCGGGCCGACCTTCATGTCTTTGGGCACATCCGACAGCGCCATGAACGCGCTGAAATACTCTTCCTTCGTGCCTTCTTTGACCTTCATGGCGAATTTACGATGGCCTGTGTAGTAGAGTTGTCCGACTCCGGCCTTGGCGTCTTTCTCGGCGTCTGGGACGTGGGAGACGATAGCCGCCACCGCTTCTCGGTTTTGCCCGACGCGGACTTCCTCGACGTACGCAGCCAGCAGCGCCAGGGCGGTCAAGGCTGCGGAACCTATCGCAAAGCCCTTGCCCATCGCAGCCGTAGTGTTGCCCAGCGAATCGAGCGCGTCGGTTTTTTTGCGAACGGAGGGGTCCTGCCCGGTCATCTCGGCGTTTCCACCGGCGTTATCCGCGATAGGCCCGTACGCATCGGTCGCCAGCGTAATTCCCAGCGTCGCGAGCATGCCTACGGCGGCGATTCCGACGCCGTAGAGGCCCAGCAGCATTTCCCCGTTACCACCGGCGAACGTATAGGCCAGCAGGATGGCGACGATCACGGTAAGCAGGCTCACCCAGGTACTCTTCATTCCCTCAGCCAGCCCGGAGATAATCACCGTCGCCGCTCCCGTCTCGGCGTTCTCGGAAATATGCTTCGTCGGTTTGTAATCGTAGCTGGTGTAGTACTCGGTCGCCTTTCCGATGATAATACCGGCGAGCATTCCGACGCATATCGCCAGCCAGACGCCCCACCAACTGATCCCGTCGATTCCTCCCAGCAGCAGGTAGCACACTCCCCCAGCCGCCACGAGAATCATCACGCTCGAACCCATCACGCCACGCATCAGTGCGCCCATGAGCTGCTTCATACCCGCGTCTTCGCGCGTCTTGACGAGGTAGATGCCTATAATCGACAGGAAGATTCCGACACCGGCTAGCACCATCGGCGCGGCGAGCAATCTCATGGTGTCGGGCCGCAGCAGGTCCAGCCTCGTCGCCGCCGCGACGCCCAGCGCCGCGGTCGCCAATATGCTTCCGCAGTAGCTTTCGTACAGGTCGGCGCCCATGCCGGCGACGTCGCCGACGTTATCGCCGACGTTGTCCGCGATCGTAGCCGGGTTACGAGGATCGTCTTCCGGAATGCCTGCCTCCACCTTACCCACCAGGTCCGCTCCGACGTCCGCCGCCTTGGTGTAGATTCCGCCTCCGACGCGAGCGAACAGCGCCTGGGACGATGCGCCCATGCCGAACGTCAGCATGACGACCGTTATTTCGATGAGACTCATGTCCGTAAAGTAGATCAGCCCGAGGAACCACCCGGAGATATCCAGCAGTCCGAAACCGACGACGACCAGTCCCATGACCGCCCCGGCGCGGAAAGCGATTGTCAGCCCGCGATTAAGGCTTTCCTTGGCGCCCTGCGCGGTGCGATTGGAGGCAAGCGTCGCGGTCTTCATACCAAGGTAACCGCACAGGGCGCTGAAGAAGCCGCCCGTCAGAAACGCGACGAAAACAATCTCGTGCTGAACGTGAAAGACCCACCCCATGACGAACAGGACCGCAGAGACGACGACGAAAAAGATGGCTACAACCTTGTACTGGCGTTTGAGGTACGCAAACGCGCCGGCGGTTACGTGCCCGGCGATTTCCTGCATCTTTGCGTCGCCGGGATCCGCAGCCCGAACCTGGAGGTAGAAAATCAACGCGAAGATAAGCGCCACCACCGCCCCCACCGGGGCAATCCACCAGATCGCGGGGATATCCAAGGAATCTTCCGAGGACGCGACGACTTCGGTGGACGCCTGGGCGAGTGCAGTATCGCTCGTTACAGCGAGTACGCCGAGGACGGCCGTGATAAGAAGCGCCCAGAAAAATGTTGTCCTGACTTTCGTGCGATTTTCCAATTCACAGATCAATTCCCGGCTCCTTGCGTTACGAGTTTTGGGGTATCGAAACCGACTCCGTGTGAATACCACTCGACCAGCCGACGCTTTTTAGCAGGAAGCGAGGCCTAAATCAATACCTAACCCCCGAAAGGGTGCAAATGGAGTCGGCGCCGTGCCCGAATCCTGTTACAGCCCACAGATCGCAACCCGCCCGCCGGTGGACAGGTCTGTGGGCTGTGGTATTCCTTCGCGATATCACCAGTGAGCGGCGAATGCCTGCTTTTTCAAAAAACCAAAAAACATCTCGCAGGGATGCAGGGGATAAACGGGATGAAAACGAATCGAAATGAAATTGAAATGAAATCAAAACCCCGATATTCAAAACATCTTCCGCTTTATCCCATGAATCTCCTGCATCCCTGCTGAGTTTTCACGTCATATGCGGATAGGTATGGAAAGTCCCCTTTTGTGC
>JAJRYB010000106.1 GCA_024275995.1 Planctomycetota bacterium
GCAGTCTCCGGCGAGAATAGTGTCTGGTTCGATCATGGATTGTTGTTTACGTCAATTGCGCCCCTGGCGCAATTATTTTTCGCCGGTGGGCGTTGTAGCTGCGGGAGTGGTCGCCGGTCGCGTCGCCGGTCCGCTCGCCGGCTCCAGGAAGGTGAAAGAACCTGCTATCTTCTCGAAGATTTTCCGGTAAGCCTTGACCCGACCCTTTCCGCCCTCGCCTACCAGCAGCAGAGAGAAGCTCCTTGGCGGCGAAGAGCCTTTGCGGATACACACGGTGCGTTCCATGATTATGCCGGAAACGACAGGCCCTTTTTCCTTTCGGGGCGTTTGCTCGATCACGAGCTGGTAGCCCTTCACGCCTCCCAGTTGCATCGGACCTTCGGAGAGGACCTTCGTTTCAACGTTCATGCCTTCGGCCTTTTTCCGGGCGAAGGCGAGATGTGCCATGCAGCATTCCTTCGCCGATTTGAATGTCTGGGGATCGGTAACGTTCACGCGCACGTATGGCAGCGGTTGGCCGCCTGCAAGATAGTCCGCCTGACCCATATCCATGCCGGTTTCGGTCACGTAAACGTACCAGCCTCGCGGAGGGCGGATCGAAAAACCCTTCCGGAAAACCTTGACTGGTTCTGACAGTTCACCGACGCCGATGAGAACGGGACGCCGCACGGGGATCAGCGAAATGCTCTTGACCACCTCCCCGAAGATCGTCAGCACGCGAGCCCGCTGCGCCGGGGCGCCTTCCAGCGTCAGCACGTAGCACAGACGAACCGGCTGGGAGGGCGACTTTACGTCGCGGACGAAGAATACCTGCGTGGCGATCGTCTCCTGCCCCCGGAACGTGAAGCTCACCAGGCGGGCGCTGCCGTTGATTCCCGCCACGCGAAGCTGCGTGCGCTTGAGAACCTTGAAATGGCGAATCGCCAGGTTCTTCCGCAGGTCGGCGATGGTGGCGTCCGCAAAATTGTCGGCCGTGTCCTCTTTACCCGCGGGAAACGCCGAGAGCGAGACCGCCATGACGGCTTCGTTCCCGACCAGAAGCACCGTCCTGAAAACGTCGAACCTGTCTTCGGGCTGCTGCTGCCTGAACTCTTCGGGCACCGCAAGAGAGATTCCCGCGTGGTGGAAGCTCTCGGGCTTCTGCATTTTCACTTCCTGCGCAGCGGCGATTGCCGCGGCCATCGCTACCAGAGTCAGAGAGATTTTCACCATCCGCATACCATGATCTCCGATGCATTTCTATCCGTCCGAATTCGGGTATTGTACCCGCTGGATACCCGTGGGTTACACTTCAAAACCGCCGAGGCGGGATTCTTACAAGACGTATTTCGCCAGCAGCAGCGTGTAGTATCCGCCGAACACGGCCAGAAGCACAACGCCCTGCCAGCGGCGAAAGCCGGGGCGTGGAAGGAATATATAAAACCGAAACAGTAATAGCGAGACCATCATGACCGGAAGGTGGATATAGAAGAATTCCATCGGCACGCCCAGCGGAGAGGCCATCGCCGAGACGCCGATGACAAACAGGACGTTCAGTATGTTCGCCCCGATAATATTACCGATCAGCAGTTCCGGATGCCCCTTGATGATCGAAGCGATCGCCGTCGCCAGTTCCGGAACCGACGTGCCGAACGCGATGACCGTCACCGCGAGCACGCTTTGGGGAACGCCGTATCGCAGGCATATCTGGCTGACGGAGCCGACAAGCACACCCGATCCGCCGACCACCAGCACCAGGCCAACGACGAGCATCCCAAGGTCGACAATCGCCTTGGTGGCGCGATGTTCCTTCGGCGGCGCGTTTGGCAGGTCCGCGACGGAGACATCCGGGCGCTTTCTCGCCCATCGAACCGACAGGTAGAGATACCCCGCCAGCAGCGCCACGAAAATAAAGCCGACCGTTCGCGGGACCACGACACCTTCGAAGCTGCCGTTCATCGCCGCCAACACGAAGATACTCGCCACCAGCAGCGCACCGGAACCCAGTTGAAGCCACCCGTGACGATAAAGTATGAACCGATCCTTCGGCAGGCGCGCGATGCAGCAGCACAGGCCGAATATCAGGGCGGTATTGCAGATGATCGAACCGACACCGTTTCCCAGCGCGAGTCCGGGCTTATTGTTGAACGCCGCCATTACGGAGACCGCCGCTTCCGGCGCGGTAGTTCCAAGGCTAACGACCGTGGCGCCGATGATGACCTTGCTCATGCCCAACTCGCCCGCCAGTCGGACGGCGGCATTAACCGCGCGATCGGCGCCGGCGACCAGCACGACGATACCGCCCGCCGTCAGCAGCCAAAGCAGCCAGGTTTCCCTGGCGATAAAAAACGATTCCGGTATCAAGTCGGCAAGCATAATTGCACGAAGCCTACCTGCCACGCTCGGCGTTGACAAGCCAAACCCCTCTACCCGTGGGGCGCGGGGAGCCCGGCTGCGAAAATCGCTTGACGATTCCGGATCATCCGATATATTCGTGTGATTCGCGTTCAGATTTGCGGGCGTAGCTCAGTGGTAGAGCGTCACGTTGCCAACGTGAATGTCGTGAGTTCGAATCTCATCGCCCGCTTACGCAAAAAGGTCGGCCTGAAAGGTCCGGCCTTTTGGCGTATTTCGAACTCACGCAGACCGCCGAAGGCGGGATGCAACGTGAGTACGACGCCCGAAGGGCGCCCGCAGAGCGGAATCTCATCGCCCGCTTACGCAAAAAGGTCGGCCTGAAAGGTCCGGCCTTTTTGCGTA
>JAJRYB010000107.1 GCA_024275995.1 Planctomycetota bacterium
GAGATCAAGGAGGAATAGCGCGTCGTTAGGACCTGGAAAAACGCCGCCCAATGCTTCCGGACCGGCTGATTGACATCTTCCACGCCGGCGAATACGATTCGGAAACGGTTCGCGTAAAACCAAAAACCAAAAAACCAAAAAACCAAAAACTTTCGGAATCGCAAAGGAGTCGTTATGAGTTCGGAACATACACTGGAGTTCACGGACGGGAATTTCGAGCAGGAAGTGCTCCAGTCAACCGTGCCGGTGCTGGTGGACTTCTGGGCGGAATGGTGCATGCCCTGCAAAATGCTCGGACCGGTGATCGACGAGCTGGCGGTGGAATATGCCGGAAAAGTGAAAGTCGGAAAGGTCGATACCGAGACCAGCCGCGATACGTCCATGAAGTTCAACATCAGCGCCATTCCGACCGTGCTTCTGATCAAGAACGGCGAAATGGTCAAGAAGTTCGTGGGCCTGCAGCAGAAGGACGACCTCAAGGCCGCCATTGACGAAGCTCTGGCCTAGGGCTTCGGCGATCGATGGCCAAGGGTGCACGATGAACTCGCTGACACGCGACGAGCTGCGTGCAATCGATCGTTTCGCCATAGAAACGCTCGGCGTACCGGGCGTGGTTTTGATGGAGAACGCCGGCCGCTGTGCAGCCGACGCTATTGAGCGCATGCTCGGCGGCGTCGGCGCCAAGTCCGTAGCCATCGTCGCGGGCGCCGGTAACAACGGCGGCGACGGGTACGTAGTCGCCCGCCAGCTCTCTATCCGCGGCGCAGAGATCGTGACGTTCCTCGTTTGTCCCCCCGAAAAAATCGCCGGCGACGCCCTGGTGAATCTCCGGATTATCCGCAACATGGGCCTGGACGTTCGGACTCTCGACGCCGGCGGTATCGGAAAGCTTTCCGTCCGGCTGCACCGATTCGCCCTGGTGGTGGACGCGGTAGGGGGGACCGGCGTGCGCGGCGCTCTTCGCGGGGATACAGCCACAGCGGTCGAACAGATCAACGCCGCCGGGAGGCCTGTCGTGGCGATTGACATTCCCACGGGTCTGGACTGCGATACCGGAACAGCCGACGGTCCTGTCGTAAGGGCGGACACGACCGTTACTTTCGTCGCGTCAAAAAGGGGGTTCGACAGTCCGGATTCGCGCAAGTGGACCGGCGAAGTTCTCGTTGCGGACATCGGCATTAACGCCGAAATCGTCCGGCGCATGATGGGGCGATAGAACATCGAAACTCGAAATACGAATTTCGAAATACGAAACAAACTCCAAATCTCAAATTTCAAATACATCGAATATTCTCGCCGGCGGAGGCATTTTTTCGTTTTGAATATTGCAGTATTCGTATCCGGCCGCGCCCAACATTCTCACCTCCGGAAGAAAAAATCTTTTCGGAAGATCGGATTCCGGTATAATCCCTCGAACATCGGCCGCGGGGCCTGGCGAAAGCCCCGGGCCGGAAGCGATGTCCGGACGATTTGACAAGAAATAACAGGAGACCTGAACCATGCCACTTATTCCATTGCGAGTACTGCTGGACCACGCAGCCGAGAACGATTACGGCGTCGCGGCGCTGAACGTGAACAACATGGAGCAGATCCAGGCGATAATGACAGCCGCCCAGGAGACGGATTCGCCCGTGATCATACAGGCCAGCCGGGGCGCCCGCGCGTACAGCAACGACGCGTATCTGCGTCATCTCATGCTTGCCGCGGTCGAGCTGAATCCGGATACTCCGATCGTGATGCACCTGGACCACGGTAACGGGCCGGCGGCGTGCTTCAGCGCGATCGAGCAGGGCTTCACCAGCGTGATGATGGATGGATCGCTGTCGGAAGACGGAAAGACGCCCAGCGATTACGATTACAACGTCAAGGTGACGCGGGAAGTCGTCCAAAAGGCCCACGCCGCCGGTATCAGCGTCGAGGGCGAGATAGGCGCATTGGGCGGAATCGAGGACGGCCACGGCGCGGGACTTTCCGAGGAGGAGGCTCGGGAGCACCTGACCGATCCCGCGCAGGCTGAGCAGTTCGTCAAGGACACGAACCTGGACGCGCTCGCTGTCGCCATCGGAACCAGCCACGGCGCATACAAGTTCAAAAAGAAACCCACCGGCGACGTGCTGAAGATGGACCTGATCGAGGAAATCCACAAGCGCCTGCCCGATACGCACATCGTCATGCACGGGTCCAGCAGCGTTCCGCAGGAGTTGCAGGACATCATCAACGCCTACGGGGGTGACATCAAGCAGACCTATGGCGTTCCTGTCGAGGAAATCCAGCGTGGCATCAAGAACGGCGTGCGGAAGATCAACGTGGATACGGACAGCCGGCTTGCGATGACCGGCGCTATCCGCAAGGTGTTCGCCGAAAGTCCGGAGCAGTTCGACCCGCGGAAGTACCTGACCCCCGCCCGCGAGGCGATGAAGGAAGTCTGCAAGGCGCGCATGATCGCCTTCGGACAGGCGGGATGGGCAGGGAAGGTCCCGATCAAGACCTGCAGGGAAATGGTGGATTTTTACAAGAAATAAACGTTAAGATGGATCAGGATTCTTGAGGAGACTGTGAAATGAGATTGCTGGTTAATCTTATTTATGATTCGGAATATAAGGGTTATGTCGCTGACGTGCCTGAATTGCCCGGCTGTATGAGCCAGGGTAAAACGGTGGAATCAACCATCAAGAACGTCAAGGAAGCCATCTCTCTCTACCTCGATACCGTACCGAGCAGGCGCAAGACTTCCACGGCGGCGCTGACTACCGTAGTGGAGGTCTAGGATATCGCCATGTCCAAGTTGGCTGGGATTTCCGGACGGAAGGCAGTCGCTGCCTTTTGTCGAGTTGGTTACAGGATAGCCCGACAGCAGGGCAGCCACATCATACTTCGTAAACGCGGAAAGCCCAATCTGGTTATTCCATCACATCGTTCGGTCGCTCCCTTTCTTCTTCGCAGCCAAATTCGAAGGGCAGGTCTGACGGAAGAACAATTCAGGGAATTACTGTAACGCCCTTTAACAAAACCTCTCGTGGCCCATCGGTTTGAAGAAACCCGTGGCTGCGGCATGAAAACATCGATGCCGCCTGCGGGTCTTTTTTTTGAAATTTGACGCAACTTTTCCGGCCGTGGGGCGTCTGACCGGGTGGAAGAGCAGTTAATCCGACAACTTCAAGGAGAAAGACTATGCGCACGAAAGCCACTATGACAGCAGCCTTGGCAATCCTTTTTATCGCATTGGCGGCACAGGCGATGATGGTCAACATTCCGCTGCCGATCGTCGTTTCACAGAGCGATCTGATAGTGATCGGCGAGGTGGTCCAGGCCGACGGACCGCAGCAACTGAAAATTCAGATCCCTGATCGGGCGAAACCGGCTCACGCCTGGTGGCGAAAGTACAAGATCAGGATCACCAAGGTTCTCCGCGACACGGAAAAAGCCTTCGCCGTCAAGGACGGCAAGGAGGCGGCTGTTCAGATCGGCGTATTCACCCAGGCCCGTGCACCTCGCGCAGCCGGCGGGCCCATTCGTCCGATGGTCTGCGGGCCGAGCCATCTCGTCCTCAAGACCGGGCAGAAGTACCTGCTGCTCCTCCGCAAGCTTCCTGGAAAGGCGGAATATTTCCTGCCGTCATATCCGAAGAACGCCAAGGCGATCGATCAGACGGAATTCAACAAGAAGTTCGTCGCCAAGGTCGAGAAACTCGTCGATATAGACACCTGGCCGTGGGGCAAGGCGGCAGGTGGCCTGCAGATGGCGCTTATCACGGAAAACTCCCAGGCTACCCTTGCGCAGATGCGCGTCAAGAGAGGCGGGCCGTTGGTGGTCCGTGCCAGGGTTCCCCTGACCATCGCGATGCGGAACGTTTCCGACCGGCCGATTACCGTCAATATGTATCAATGGGACCGGTTCCTCGGCCTTTCATACACCCAGGGCAAAAAACAGATCGAGTATCCCCTGTACGAATATCTCGACCTTTCGAAACGTCCCCAACCCGCTTTTTCATTCGCCGGGAAATTGGTCAAGACAATCAAGCCCGGTGAGATTATCTTCCTCGGGCCCAACGGCGCGTCGCTGTATCCAGGAATGCGTGTGTCAGTGATGGGCGAGCCCGGCAAGATGTGGCTGCAGGCGAAGTACGTTTCCACGCGGACCGCTGCCGACCCGAAAGACGAAAACCGCAAGCTTTGGACGGGCGAAATTCTTTCCGCGCCCGTGCTGGTGGAACTCGTCAAGAGTGGCGCGACGGGCAGGCTTCTCCGGTCCCGCTGAAGAAATGAGACGGATGGGCGCTATCGAAGGACGATTCGCACGAAACGGCGCTTGCCGACTTTCAGGACCGCGCCGTCGGTGAGTGAAATCTCCGCGTCGATGTCGGCGATTTTATCGCCATCGAGGCTGACGGCGTTCTGCTGAACCAGTCGCTTCGCCTGGCTTTTGGACTTCGCGAACCGGGCCGCCATTACGAGAGCGACGATGTTCATCGTTGACGCGGACAGTTCGATTTCCGGCATGTCGGTAGGCGCGGACCGCTGCGAGAAGACGCGGTCGAACTCCGCAGCCGCCGCGGCGGCGACGCTCTCGTCGTGGAAACGGGAAACGATCCACTTGCCCAGAGACGCCTTCGCCTGCCGGGGGTGCGTTGTGTCCGGGTCGGTCAGCTCCGCGACCTTCCCGGCCGGTATGTCCGTCAGCAGCGTGAAATAGTTTTCCATGAGGTCGTCGGGAATGCTCATTACCTTCCCGAACATGTCGTCAGGCCCGTCGGTCACGCCGATGTAATTGCCCTTGGACTTGCTCATTTTCTCCACGCCGTCAATCCCGACGAGGATCGGCATGATCATGACGATCTGCGGCCGCTGTCCGTAGGCGCGTTGAATGTCGCGCCCCACCAGATTATTGAACGTCTGGTCATTCCCGCCGAGTTCGACGTCCGCCTCGATCACGACCGAATCATATGCCTGCATGACGGGATAGAGAAATTCCTGAAGGAACACGTCCTCATCGGCGGCCAGTCGCTTCTTGAAGCTGTCGCGTTGGAGCATTTGCGCCACGGTTTTTTTCGAGGCGAGTTCCAGCACGTCTCCAAGGTTCATTTTGCCCAGCCATTCGCTATTGCGCCGGATTTCCAGCTTTTCCGTCGACGTATCTATCACCGCGCCCGCCTGGGCGATGTAGGTGGTTGCGTTGGTTTCGATTTCCTCCGGCGAAAGAATCGGGCGGGTCTTGTTCACCCCGCTGGGATCGCCGATACGCGCGGTGTAATCGCCGATGACGATGACGGCCTTGTGTCCCAGATCCTGAAACTGGCGGACCTTGCCCAGAACGACGGTATGTCCGAGATGGATGTCCGGCGCCGTCGGATCCAGTCCCAGTTTAATGCGCATCGGCTTTCCCGAGGAGGAGGCGTCTTTCAACCGCTGGACGAGTTCCTCGTGCGTGTAGACGCCCTCGCAGCCACGGGTAAGGCCAAGCACCTGCTGCTGGAAATCTTTGTCTGACAGTTCGCTCATGAGCGCGACGAGTCTAACCGCGCGCGCCGGCCTTTGCAACGCGCTTCGCGCCACCGGGCGCATCGTCGCGGATGGTGGATATATTTCCGCGTGGGTGGACTATTGCCCCGCAGCGCCGGAGGCACTAGAATCGCCCCCCGATAGTCGCTGGAGATAACCGGGCGATTCGTCCGACATCGTGAATAACCGATAATGCGAAAAACAGCGTTACTTGCATACCTGATCATCGTGCTGCTCGCCTCCTGCAAGGGATGTGTCAAGCAGCTCGCCCTGCCGCCGCGAAACCTGGCGGATTACGAGCGCGCATCCCAACATCCGAGGGAATCGTACCCGAAACAGGCGATCGTCGCGCATAATCTCCAGCGGGTGCTGGACACGGACCTGCCCACCGCGCAGCGCGTCGAGTCGCTGGAGCTTGTGGGCTTCCTGGGCGGCGACGCCCCATCCGTTCGCGGGCACATTGCAGCCATTCTCGCCGAACCGCAAAACCCGCTCGAACTCCAGGAAGCGGTGCTGGAATTCCTTCTCAAGCGCGATTACCCGGACCTTGCCGCTCACGTCGTAAAGGCGCTCCCGACGCTCGATGCGCGAAGCCCGCTGAGGGACGCGGTGCTGGACTGGTTGGTCAAGCATCCCCAGCCCGAGGTCCAGGCGGAAATCGTGAAGCTCTGGGCGCGGGAAAAAAGCCCGACCGGACCGAACGAACCGCGGTTCCGCAACGTCATCGAACGCATGTCGCGCAAACGGTGGGACACCGCACTGATGGACGGCCTGAACAAGCCGTCCTTCTTCGCACGCGGATCGGCAATCGAGATACTCGCCAAACGCATGCCGATATCGATTCTGAGGGAAAAGATTTCCGGTATGACCCCGAAAACCGACGCCGTCGAGGCGCTCCAGGCGTTTCTGGACTATTTCGATTACATGCCATCGAACGGGCAGGAGCTGATGAACGCCGTTTCGCTCTACAAAACGCACAAGGGCCTGATGCGGGACGCGTCGATTCTGGCTACGAACTGGCAGAAGAACTACGGGTACAAATTCAACATTCGCGATTTCCACCTGCTCAGCCAGCTCGCACGCGACCCGCTGCGGACGAATTTCCGACGCACGCAGTTGATCCTCGAGTTGGGAAAGGCCGTCAACTCGCGAAAGCACGTGCGCAGCGCGCGATCGGCGAGAAGCCCGTCCGAACCGAGCGACAACTTCTGGCTGCAGGTCGAAAGCCTGACGATGGGCGATTTGTGGAACCTGTACCTGCTCAACGAAATGCTCTCCCGTCCTCGTATTCAATTGGCCCTGAAGGTGATGTCATATCGCGATCGGGCGGACACCCGAAGCGCGTGGGGGGGGCTTGTGTTCTACGAGAACGGCCAGGCCGAGGCGAAACTGTATCCCTACTCCATGAAGCAGGGCGAAGACGATTCGCATTACGTTCCCGTTCGCAAGGCCGTTCTGGACCTTCGCAACGCCCTCTGCCGGTTCAGCGGACATTTCGAGAAGGCGGAAAACGCCTCGCGCGCCGGACCGGACGATATCGAACTGGCAAATGCACGCAAGCGGAACTTCTGCGGGCTGATTCTGACCACCGTCACCGAGAAAACGTTCAGCGCACACTACTACAACCCGCAGGGAATCATCGTTTCGATGGGTGTGTTCAGCTTCCGTTAAGAATCTGTCGCATTGAGCGCCGAAGATGAAGCGAAAAAGCGAGAACTCCTCGTGACTTCGAGACGTTGTTAGAGCAGTTTAAGTAAAGATTGTCGTAGCAGTGCGTAGCGAGAGGTCTTGGGGCAAGGACGGCGAAGCAGGCAACCCCGTTGGGTTTCCGATGCAGCCGGACGAAGTACCCAAGACATCGCAGTAGCAAGGATGCGACAAGATTTATTTAAACTGCTCTAATAAAAAAAAACAGCGTCTTTTTCCGTGTTTATCGACACTTCAACGTGTCGTTTCCGACAGATTCCCTGACGCAATTCCGCTCCATATCTTCCGCCAATAGCGATACTTACTGCCGCTGTACGTCGCGGCACATCAAGCCCGAACAAACATATATCCGGTAGTGAATATGTATTTGGCGTGTTTCTCCTGCCGGAAAATCCGTCATTCTTTCCGGGCGGCGCTACAATCTACCGGCAGCCCGAAAACGGCTCGAACAACTCGCACGGAATCGGGTTCGAGAGCTTTGCCCGCGTTACCAGCGGCGCATGTGGCGCCGAGAATCGCCTAGATGAGAATGGCGAAAGGATTCGCTCGGCTTACGCAAGGAATGGCAAAAGGAATTTTTATCAACACGTTTACACATTGGAAATGGTAACCGCGAGGATCCCGCTAAACGCTCGCGTGACAGCTCAAACGGGATCTCCGCACTAGGGAATGGAGAAGTATCATGAACGTCAAGAAGATTGCTGCTGTTGTTGTCGCCGTCGTGTTACTGGGTAGCGGGTCCGCTTTCGCGGCGCCTAACTACATTCAGAATCCGAGTTTCGAAACCGTACCGAGCGGCGCTACCGGCCAGGGCATCCTGCCGTCGAACTGGCAGTCCCTGCCGGAAGTTATTCCCCCCGGCGCGGACACCTACAGTAACGACGGGTCGTATGGCCTGGCGCCTGCCGCTTTCGGCAACTTCCCCGGCGTCACCGCGTATGACGGTATCCGCTGGGTTGCTGGCTGGTCCATAACGCCTGAGGCGTTCGGTCAGCAGATGAGCAGCCCGTTGAAGGCGAACAGGCTTTACCAGCTTTCCGCTCGTCTGATCATGCCGCAGCGTGCAGACATCTCGCACCCGGGCACGTACCAGGTTTCGCTCGCTTCGGACCTCAACCGCACCAACGAGCAGATTCTGGGCGCGCTCCAGCCTCCGGGTCCCCTGACGAACACCTGGACGCTCGCCACGCTGAACTGGGATACGCTCGGAATGACTCAGGCGCAGGTGGATGTGTACACGCACATCATCTTCACCCCGCTTGTGAACACAAACGGCGAATACGACGAGGAACTCCACACGTACGCCGGCATAGACAACCTTGTCCTGGACGAGGAAATTCCCGAGCCTGCGACGATGGGTCTGTTGGCGGTCGGAAGTGTGGCTGCCCTCATCCGCCGGAAGAAAAAGTTAAATCGATAAGTTAACGGTCATCCCTTCCTCGCTCGCTTTTGCGGGCGGGGAAGGACCAGGCCGGGGAGAAGCCTCGGACACCTGCGAAAGCGGGGCATGAGGCCCACTTGAAGGGCGTCCGAGGCCATTCCCGAACCCCGGTAGGTTCGATTTCGAGCCTGCCGGGGGATTTTTTTGTAATTTGCAATTGACCATTGACCATTTAACAGCAAAAAAACTCTCACATCGAGGATGCTTTTCAGTGCCAATAGTCAATTGAAAATTGTAAATCCTTCCCTCATCTATCTGCTCTCAAAGTAGTTATCCCCTCTACGCCTCTCGTCCGTTTTTACCGCCATTTCCCGGCGAAAACCGGCAATTCTTAGGAAACTTGCCCTCTTTAACAACCGATACAAATGCCAGCAGCACGGAGAAACCAAGAGAGGTCTCAAGCCCCAGGAGGTATGAGAGAATGTCGTCTAATGCAACCCGAAGTCTCTTCGTGGGGGTGTTTGTGTATCTGGCCGCACCGGCCCTTTGCCATGGCGTGGTGCTCACCAACGACCCGGCGGCGCACGAGGTGTCGCCAGGTTCGGCGTTTTCGATGGTCGGGTACCTCAACTCCGCCGGTGGAACTACCGGAACACTGATTGGTTCGTTCCACGTATTGACCGCCGCCCACGCCGTCGGATCGGTTCCGGGGATGACGTTCACCCTCCAGACCGCATCCGGGCCGCAGGTTTACAACGTCGTCGAAAAGAGCGTCGACGCCTCGGCGGACCTGGCGGTGCTCACTCTCGACCGCAGTACCGGTATGAGTGGCTACGACCTGTACGGTGGCACGGATGAGTGGTTTGCGGAAGTTGCCATCGCCGGTTACGGCGTAAGCGGGATAGGTGCGCCGGACCCGGGCGCCTACCCGAGAGGAACCCTGCGGGCCGGGTACAATATCCTCGAGTACGCGTGGGGCAATACCATCATGTTCACGTTCAACGCACCCGGCACGGGCGACTCCCTGGGAGAAATCGAAGGTATGGCCGCCGTGGGCGATTCCGGAGCGCCGGTGTTCCTGTACGAGCAGGGTAAATGGAAAATCGCCGGCGTGGCGAGGTCGGTCGGAGACGCGAATTACAATGGCCTGCTGGGCGACTATGGAGATTATCTCTCAGCCGTGCGCGTCAGCCAATACGTCGATTGGATTACGATGCAACAAGAGCAGACGCCCGAACCGGCGAGTGGCCTGCTCCTGCTCGCCGGGGTTGCGGGAATCCTGCGACGCCGACGACGACGACGCGCTTGAGCCTGAGACGCCCGGGCTACGAAAAACTCAACCGAGCTTCTTCAGCACGCCATCGATCGCTTCGTATTCAGCCTGCATCTCGGCCATGTGTTCGTGAAGGTGTTTGATCGCCTCGATCGTCGTGCCGGCCAGGAAAGTCTCGTCGGAAAGTTTTCCGGAAAGTTCCGCCATCTGTGCGGAGAGCGCCTCCCGACGTTCACGCAGAAGGGCGAGACGTTCGGCGACGGTTTTCGGCTCGCGAGTCACCTGCTCGAGGACGTGCTCGGCTACGAAAATCGGCGTGTCGAACGCCGCGCCGAGCGCGATGGCGTACGATGGTCTGGAATCGACTTCAATGGTCTCTGCCCCCCGGCTGATGAACAGTGTCGCGATGAACGTGTGCTCGTGAAGGTCGCTGATAACGATTCGATCGAGCTTTCCGCCCATTGCCGAAATTACGCTCGCCAGCAGGTCGTGCGTCATCGGGCGGGGCGTCGGCTTATCTTTCAGACGCCGGTCAATCGCCAGCGCCTCATTGATACCGATGAGAATCGGGAACGTGCGCTTCCCCGACTTCTCCTTCAGGAAGATCACCTGCTGGTCACCCAACTCGGTTATCAGGATCCGCGACAATTCCATCGGCACTTCCATAACTCTCTCTCCGTTTGCACCCATGGATTGTAAACTTTTCCTCGTCCCCTCGCAAAGGCGCGACGGTTTTTTGATTCCCAAGCGCGTCCAATGACTCCTCGACGGTTTTTTAGCTCCCAAGCGCATCCAATGACTTCTCGACGGTTTTCAGTTCCGCATGGAGCGTCCGCAGGCGCTCCCGCTCTTTATTAACGACGTCGGGCGGCGCCTTTTTCAAAAAATTCTCATTGGAAAGTTTACCTTCTATTCCCCCGATGCCCTTGCGGAGCGTCTCGGCCTGTTTTTCAAGGCGGGCGAGTTCCGCCTGCCGATCGACGATTCCCAGGATACACACGCGGATATCGCCGGCCACCACCGACGCCGCGCCCGGCGGCGCCGAAACCGTCTCCGTTGCAATTTTCACGTCCGCAAGGTGCGCAGCGGACCGCAGCAGGTCCACGTTCGCGGCAAGAAGCTCCGCGGACTGTTCGGATGTCTCGACGATCGCATCGATCTTCTTTCCGGGCTTCACGCCGTGTTGCATCCTGGCGTTGCGGACCTGCCGGACGATCTCCTGCAGTGTCGCGAACTGCTGCTCCGCCTTCACGTTGACGCCGGCTGCGTCCGCGCAGGGCCACTGCCCCCCGACGAGCATTTCCTCCGCCGGTTCGTCACCGGCGCCGCGAACGGGGGCGACTTCGTTGAGCTTCGCCCAGATCGCCTCCGTGATGAACGGGCAGAGAGGATGCAGCAGGCGAAGCAGAACGTCCAGGCAGTGAGCCAGTATCGTCTTGGGCGCCGTTTCGCCCGCATTGATCCGGCTCTTGGCTATCTCGACGTACCAGTCGCACAAGTCGTCCCACATGAAGTGGTAAAGCCTGTCGGTAAGCTCGTTGAAGCGGAACGTCTCCAGTGCGCTCGTCACGTCGCGGATCGTCGCGTTAAGACGGCTGAGGATCCACCGGTCCGCCAGCCGCTCGGACGGGCGGATATCGCTCCAGGGAGGCGCGCCCCGGAGGTTCATCAAAATGAATCGGCCGGTGTTCCAGAGCTTGTTGCAGAAGTTTCGCCCGATGTCGAACTTGGGCGACGAGTTGGCCTTCCTGCCGTCCGGAAGCGTCATCTCCTCGACGGGCATGCGGACGTCCTGGGTCTGGGTGGTCATGCTCGCCAGCGTGAACCGCATGGCGTCGGCGCCGTGAGAGTCGATAATGTCCAGCGGGTCGATTCCGTTGCCCAGGCTCTTGGACATTTTCCGTCCCTGCCCGTCCTGGATCATCGCGTGGATGAACACGTCATGGAAGGGGGGCTTACCGAGGCAGTACTGGCCCATCATGACCATCCGGGAGACCCACAGCGTGATGATCTCCCGCGCGGTGGAAAGCACGTCGCCGGGGTAGAACGTTTTCAGATCTTCGCTCTCGGCGGGCCATTTCAGCGTACTGAACGGCCAGAGCGCCGAGGAAAACCATGTGTCAAGTACGTCCGGGTCGCGGGTGAAGCCTTTGGCTTCAAGCGATCCTTCGAGTTCCTCATTCGCAGCGACACAGAGATACGTAACGGGACCTTCTTCTCCTTCGATGACCTGCGAGCGAATCGCGTCGTTATTTTCCGCCAGTTCGCTATGATCGCCGGGTTTACTCCAGACCGGAATCCGGTGTCCCCACCAGAGTTGTCGTGAGATAGGCCAATCGCGGAGGTTCTCCAGCCAGGTTTTGTAGGTATTCGCGTAGCGATCCGGCGTGAACTTCAGCCTGCCGTCCAGAAGGGGCGTCAGCGCCAGGCCCGCAAGCGAATTTACGGGTACGTCGGTGTCCTTGAGATACGCGATATCGTTCTTTTCCTCGACGTGTTCGAGATGCTCGGCAGGCCAATCCGAGATCTGAGATTTAAGATTTGAGATTTGAGATTTGAGATTCGAGATCGGCTTTTTCACCGCGATGTACCACTGGTCGGTGCGGTACGGTTCGATGGGCACGTGGGACCGATAGCTATGGCCGACCGGATGGACGTATTCGCGTACATCCTCCAGCAGGTCTTCCGTGCGGAACCATTCGACGATCGCCTTTCTCGCCTCGAAGCGGTCCATGCCGATCAGGTTCTGAGCTTCGGGCGTGTCGCAATCATCCCAGCCGTGCCTGTCGGAAATCGACCCGTCCGGGGCCAGCACGTTGATAATCGGAAGGTCGTGCCGCCGGCCTATCGCCTCGTCATCGAAGTCGTGTGCCGGCGTTACTTTCAAAAAGCCCGTGCCGAACTTCGCCTTTTCATCTTCGCTGTCGGGGTCGGGCAGGACGACGTGTTCGTCTGCGATGATCGGGATAATTCGCCCGACGATGGGCAGTCGGACTTTTTTGCCCACGAGCGCCTTGGCTCGCGGATCGGCGGGGTTCATGGCGATAGCGGTGTCGCCGAGCATCGTCTCGGGGCGCGTGGTGGCGACGGTGACGTATGTAATGGTTGTGTCAGCCACGGGCGAGACACCCGTGCTGCATGGTTCCACCAGCGGGTATCGCAGGTACCAGAAGTTCCCGTGCACCTGTTCGTACTCGACCTCGTCGTCGGCAAGGACCGTTTGGGTGGCTGGGTCCCAGTTCACCAGTCGCTTTCCGCGGTAGATCAGGCCGTCGGAAAAGAGGCGAAAGAACGCTTCCCGCACCGCCCGGGCGCAGATATCGTCCATGGTGAACCGCGTCCGCCGCCAGTCGCACGAGCAGCCCATGCGCTTGAGCTGGTCGATGATGCGGGCCTCGTACCGGTCCTTCCACGCCCGGACCCGCCCGATAAATTCATCGCGCTGGAAGTCGGTGCGTTTCTTTCCTTCCTCCGCGAGAATTTGCTTCTCGACGACGGTCTGAGTGGCGATTCCCGCGTGGTCGGACCCCGGCATCCATAGCGCGTTGTACTGCTGCATCCGCTTGAAGCGGACCAGGATGTCCTGGAGCGTATTGTTCAGCGCGTGCCCCGCGTGAAGCGCCGCGGTAACGTTCGGCGGGGGGATCACGATACAGTAGGGCGGGCGGTCCGAATCCGGTTCGGCGTTAAACGCGCCGGAGGCGATCCAGAGATCGTAGATTTCCCTCTCGACGGATTTCGGATCGTACGTTTTAGCGAGTTCGGCTGTCATGATTGTCGTTTAGGGTGTGCCTTGGCCTTGTCGGATTCGGTCAGCAGCTTGTGTTCTATCGCGTCCTCGATCGCACGCCAGGACGCGTCTATGATGTTTTCGTTCACCCCGACGGTCCCGAAGAGACCGCACCTGCCCGTGTCGTGCCAGTCGATCACGACGCGGACCTTGGCGGCGGTTTCGGCGGCTGTGTTTACGACGCGAACTTTGTAGTCCATCAGGTGAAGATCGTCCACTTTCGGGTAGTGGTCACGCAAGGCTGCGCAGATGGCTGCGTGCAGCGAATCGACCGGTCCGTGACCGGCCGAGACGGTGTGTTTAACGTCGCCATCTACGCGGAGTTTTACGATGGCTTCCGTGTCGGCGTCACTGTCGTTGTGCTTGAAGATAACGCAGCGGTAATGGTCCAGGTCCCAGAGTTTCCGGTACCACTTCCCGCCGAGCGTTTTGCGTATGAGCACGTCGAAGCTGCCTTCCGCTGCCTCGAACTGGTAACCCTCGTTCTCCATCGCCATGAGACGGCGCAGCACTTTTCGCTGGGCGCTTTTATCTCGCGCCAAGGCGAACTTCTTCGGCGCCACGGCCTCGATGTTGCTCACGCCGGACAGCTCGCTGACGAGGATCCTCCGCGCGTTTCCCACGACCCGCGGCGATATGTGCTCGTAGCTGACGGTGTTGCGGCGAACGGCATGCACGTGCATTCCGCCCTTGTGCGCGAACGCCGAGGCGCCGACGAAAGGCTGGTCGTCCCGGAAGTTCAGGTTCGCCGCCTCGTATACGTGCCGGCTCGTTTCCGCCAGGTGCGACAGCTTTCCGGGGCGCAGCACGCTGTAATCGTACTTGAGCGCCAGGTTCGCGATTACGCTTATGAGGTCCGCGTTCCCGCAGCGCTCTCCCATCCCGTTGATCGTACCCTGAACGTGTGAGGCGCCGTGCTGCACGCCCATGATGCTGTTCGCCACGGCAAGGCCGCAATCGTTGTGGCAGTGGATGCCGACCTTGACGCCCGGCAGCGCTTCGCACGTATGCTTCATGATCCGGGAAACATCTCCGAGCGTCGATCCGCCGTTGGTGTCGCACAGGACCACCCGCGACGCGCCCGCATCGAGCGCGGTCCGCAGAGTCTGCATCGCATATTCACTGTCGGCTTTCCATCCGTCGAAAAAATGCTCGGCGTCGAACAGCACTTCCCGCCCGGCTTTCACCAACAGCGACAGAGAATCGGAGATCATCGAGAGGTTCTCTTTCTTCGACGTCCGCAAAACGTCCCGAACGTGCAGGTCCCAGCTTTTACCGGCGATAGTTATCGCCGGAGCGCCGCTGGCGAGCAGCGCCTTGAGACCTTCGTCCATGCGCGCGGGCGTGTTCTTGCGGCGGGTCATCCCGAAGGCTGTGAGCCTGGTCCGGCCCAGTTTCAACCGGACCGCCTCGCGGAAGAACGCCGCGTCCTTCGGGTTGCTCAGTGGATATCCGCCCTCGATGTAATCCACGCCGAGTTCCTTCAATACCTGCGTGATCTGGAGCTTGTCCTCGAGCGACAGGCTCACGCCGTAGGTTTGCGTTCCGTCCCGCAAAGTCGTGTCGTATATCTCGATTCGTCTCTTGCGTTTTTTCATGGGTTTTCACCTGCCTCTCTCGTCCGCACCCGCCGGAACGGGGTGGAAAGAAAAAAGCATCGAAGTCCTTTTTCAAGCCTCAGGGCATGGTATATTTTTGTCGGATGAAAAGAAAGGGGGAGCGGAGAATTGCTCAATTACCGCGACGTCTTGGATTCCACCGGACGACTTTCTATAATCGCCTCTTCGTGTCCGGGCTTTTCTGAAAAAAGGCCCGTCGTGAAACGAATTCGCCAGTCGGAGTTGCGCAATGAGCAAGACCTGCCAAGAATGTGGCGCCAAGTGCTGCCGTTACTTCTGCTTCGAGATCGACGAGCCGGACGACTTCGAAGAATTCGAGGATATCCGATGGTTCCTCTGCCACGAGGGGGTCAGCGTGCATATCGACGACGGCGACTGGTTCATCTCCATCGACAATAAATGCAGGATGCTCCTGCCGGACAACCAGTGCAGCCTGTACGAACATCGCCCGCTGATCTGCCGGAAATACAGCCCGGATACCTGCGACCAGACCTCCGGAGATTACGACTATGACGAGGAGTTCAATACGCCCGGGGAGATCGAGGCCTACGCTCGCAAAACGCTCGGCGGGAAGGCGTTCGACGAGGCCCGCGAAAAAGCCCGGGTGAAACTCGATAAAAAGAGCCGAAAAGGGTACATGAGCCCGCAAATGACAGCGGACAAGGCCTCTGGCGGGTAATTGCGACTCGCGGCGAATATACGGACCACAAAACGATGAAATTCCAATCGGTCAAGGGAACGCGCGATTTCTACCCGGAGATGATGCGGGTGCGGAACTGGATCGCCGACGCGTGGCGGCGGGTGTCCCTGCGCAACGGGTTCGAGGAATACGACGCGCCGATCTTCGAGTACCTCGACCTGTTCACCGCAAAGAGCGGTCCGGAGATCGCCGAGCAGCTTTTCAGCTTCACCGATCGCGGCGGGCGAAACCTCGCCATCAGGCCGGAGATAACCCCGTCGCTGGCTCGAATGGTAGCCGCGAAGGTCAACTCGCTTCCGCGCCCGATCAAGTGGTTCTCCGTTCCACGCCTCTGTCGGGCCGAGAGACCCCAGAGAGGGCGTCTGCGGGAGTTCTTCCAGTGGAACGTGGACGTCATCGGCGAGCCTTCCGTACTCGCCGACGCCGAGTGCATCTTCGTCCTCGTGGATTTCCTCCGCGAAGTGGGCCTGACGCCCGACGACGTGCAGGTCCGTATCGGTTCCCGCCCGCTCGCAGTCGCCGCCATTACCGCCGCGGGAATAGGCGAAACCGGGATAGATTCAGCCCTTGCGGTGCTCGACAAGCGCCCGAAAGTCGACGACGGGCAGTTCGAGAAATTGTGCGAGGGCGCCGGCCTCTCGTCGCAACAGATCGAATGTATCTGCGAATTTCAGGACGTTGAGGATCTCGCAGAGTTGAAAAAAATCCCCTCGCTTGAAAAAGCCGCCGACGGTATTGACGATCTCGTTCAGCTGTTCGAGTACGTCGAGGCGATGGGCGCCGGCGATTACTGCCGGATCGATCTTCGCGTCGTCCGCGGGCTGGCGTATTACACAGGAATCGTCTACGAGGTGTTCGGCGAAGGGGAATCTCTTCGCGCGGTGGCGGGGGGAGGGCGGTACGACAGGCTCCTGGAAGTGGTAGGGGGCCCGAAGGTTCCCGCTACCGGATTCGGAATGGGCGACGTGGTGCTGGAAATCCTTCTGGAAGAAAAAGGCAGACTTCCAGCGGAGCTTCGCAGCAGGGCGTTGGATTTTTTCGTGATCGACGGCGAGGACGGAATTTTCGAGACGGTGCTGAGAGTGTCAGGGGCCTTGCGCCGGGCGGGGTTCGAAGCCGATTTCAGTTACAAGCGGCAGGGCGTCGGCAAGCAACTCAAGACCGCCAATCGTCTCGGCGCCGCGAAGGTGGCTATCGTTCGCGCCGACGGAGTGAGCGTAAAGGACCTTTCCAGCGGCAAGCAGGTCGAACGCACGCTGGAAGCGTTTCTCGCCGATCCGCGCGGGTTGTAATGACAATTTACGGAAGGGCGGTTGCGAGTTTTGGCCCACCGCAGCATGCATTACGAGGCGGCGTTCGAGGATTACCTGCGTGCGAAAGGTTTCCCCTACATCATCGTTGACGAAGCGAAGAAGGCCATCTTCGCAGGCGCGTCCATCAAGAGTTTCGATTTCCTCGTTTACAGCTCCGGCGGCCCCAGCCTGCTGGTCGACGTCAAGGGGCGGAAATTTCCCGACGCCGTACCAGGCCCGAAACGCGGCGCGTCCAGGGCGTGGGAGAACTGGATCACGCGGGACGACGTTGATGGACTGCGCGAGTGGCAGAAAGTCTTCGGGAGCGATTTTCTCGGTACGCTCGTATTCGCGTACTGGTTGCAGGGCCCGCCGTCGCGGGCGCCGTTCGACGACGTGCACTTTTTCCGCAAGCGTCATTACGCTTTCCTGGCCATCGGCCTGGAGGAGTACGTCTCGGCGGCACATCCGCGAAGCGCGAAATGGCGGACGCTCACCATTGCGGCAAGGACATTCGCCCAGCAGGCCGGGGACGTCGCGTTATTTCTGTGATCGACCCGCCGACGGCGGATTGCATTGACGATTCACAGTTCAATAATTGCAAACCCGCGTCGCGAGGGTATAATCTGCCGTTATGTCGGGTTCTCGAAAATTCACGACGACGCGCATCGTCCTGGCGGCGTGCCTGGTTCTGGGCGTGTCGGCGACGACGGCACTGGCGGCGAGGAGGGGTCCCCGGCTCGATGTTCCGCCGGAAATCGAGAGCAGCCTGCCCTGGCTTGCGATACTTTACGCCGCAATCTTTACCGCGGGTATCTGCGTGGTGGGATTCAAACGATCCGGACGGACGCATCTGGATTAGAGCGAATCGATAGGCCCGGATTGTTGTTTCATACGTATACGCTATGCGCGACTGGACGATCGATGAGCAGAAACGGGAGAAAGACATGAAACGGATTGTGATAATCGCCATGGTCTGCGTGAACGCCACGCTGCTTATTGCGCTGGTGCTGGGCGCTGGAACTCCGGAGGCGACGGCACAGGTGATCGGAGGCGGGACCGATTACATGACCGTCACCGCAAAGATAGGCTCCAGCTACCAGGCGCTGTACATCATCGAGATGGCCCAGCAGCGACTGGTGGCGTTGAAGTTCGACAAGACGCGCAAACGGCTCGTGCCGATGGGCTCCGCACGCGAATTGACGAAGGATTTCCGCTGATTTTACAGCAGGGAGATTGACATGAAAAACAGCCAGAATATCACTATCGTCCTGCTGGTTCTTACCGCGGCGATTCTAGCGGCAATGCTCCTGGTCATGCACACGCCCACCAGGGCGTATGCAGCCAGCCCGGACCGGCGTGGAAACTATATCATGCTCTCCGGGCAATGGTCCAACAGCATGGACCTTCTCTACGTCATCAACATCGCCTCGAAAAAGCTGAACGTCTACTTCTATAACAGGAACACCAACAATATCGACCTGATCGACAACGCCGATCTCGCCAAGTTGTTCCCGAAGGTCAACCGGGGCAATTAAAGCCACCGGTGGCCGAATGGAATGGAGTGGAGATCGTGATCGACAAGGTCGCCGATATCGGCAGGGGGGTTCTGTCCGGAGTGCGGGTTTCGCGCGTCCAGGCGATGGAACTTGCCGTCGCAGCCGGGGAGGAACCCTTCGAGCTTTTTTACTGGGCCTGCCGTGTTCGCACCGGCAGGTTCGCAAATGCCGTCAAGCTCTGCTCTATCGCGCCCGGTAAACTGGGTGGCTGCAGCGAAGACTGCAAGTGGTGCGCGCAATCGACGGCAGGCTGCACACCGAAACCCGCAACCCGAACACGTCCCGAACTCGTGGATTTATGCAAAGCAGCCAGGGCGGCCGCAACTAACGGCGCCGGCAGCTTCGGCATCGTCAATTCCGGCAGAAGGCCGAGCGGGAAGGACTTGCAGGCCGTTATCGACGTTTCGCAGGAGATCGCCGACGACGAGGCGGTTCCCGTCAGCCTGTGCGCGTCGCTCGGTGAACTTACGCCGGATGAAGCGGCGAGATTATTTTCCGCCGGCGTGCGGACGTACAATCACAACCTGGAAACATCCCGCAGGCATTTCCCCAACGTCGTAACCACGCACACGTACGACGATCGGCTGGAGACGCTTCGGGCTGTGAAGTCGGCCGGGATGCGAATCTGCTGCGGAGGGATATTCGGTATCGGCGAAAGCTGGGAAGACCGTATCGACCTGGCGCTGACGCTTCGCGACGAGGTGCGGGCAGACGTCGTGCCGCTGAACTTCCTGCACCCGATTCCGGGGACGCCGCTCGGCGGCGCCCAGCCGCTCAGACCGATGGAAATCCTGGGCATCATCGCCGTCTATCGTCTGATCCTTCCGGAGGCGGACCTGAAAGTAGCCGGCGGGCGCGAGGTGAACCTGCGCGACCTGCAAAGCTGGATGTTCCACGTCGGGGCGACGAGCTGCCTGATCGGAAATTATCTGACGACGCCGGGCCGGGACGCCGGCGACGATCTTCGCATGATTGCCGATCTCGGGCTGAAAGTCGTCGCCAATTTGCCGCAGGCACGATAACCACAGAGCACACAGAGGCCTCAGAGAGTTAACGCCTAACCTAACAAGACCTCTTTGTGTAGTGAAACGCTCTAAAATAACAAACTCAGTGTCCTCCGTAACCTCTGTGGTGAAAGACTCGCATTTCCGCATTTCGACGATTCCCGCCTGTTCCGAGACCCTGAACGTCACATAACATATATTATCGGACGTTGGGGATCGGGGTAAACAGGGCTTGCAGGGATACACGATATGAAACGCGATTGAGTCCCCCGGATGAATCCATGCTGATACAGCCCACGGAATACGTTCCGTGGGCTGTGATTCGTTCCCTGCGAGATGTATGTGCGGATCAAAAAACACACCTGTTTCAACCCGTGAATCCTCTGAATCCGTGTTTGCAGGATTTCCGCTTACGTCTCAACAGTGAAAACCCGCCCAGCGCCAGCAGGCTCACCGAGGCCGGCTCGGGGACCTCGACGACACGAAATCCGAAGTCAAAGTCTCCTGCATCCGGGATATCGTAGTCCCGGACCGACGCGCTCATCCAGAAGCCGTCGTCATAGTACGCACCGCCCCGCAAACCACGATAGTCATCAGATATGATCGCCTCGTTCCACTCGTAAATATTGCCGCCCTGGTCGAACGTGCCATAGGGGCTCTCGGAGTTCTCCCACTCACCGACTTCCGTGCAGTAGTACGGGTTTCCGATGCCGTTCGTTCCAGCGTCACCGTCATGCGTCGCATAATTGCCCGGATCAGTACCGCCTTCCGTGAAGGGCTCGCCCGTTCCGCTCAAGTTTCCGCTGTCGTTCACGTAGCCCGGCACGGCGTTGCTGCTGGTGGGGTAATCGTAGTAGTTACCCGTATCTCCGTCGTTCTTGTGGTACGCCGCCTTGTACCACTCATCCTCGCTGGGGATCGCCCACGTGGCGTTGGGTTTGCGACTGACGGCTTGAAGCTGTGCGCCGGTTGTAGCGCCGTTGAGGTAGTACGCCCCGTCCTCCGTGGTCGTCAGCCCCTGTGGCCCGGTCGGCTGACCGTTGTGAAGCCAGTTGGCGAAGCGCGCCGCGTCGCCCCAGCTAACGTAGTTCACCGGACGGTTCGCCCATTCGGAAGCTACACTGTAGCTGTAGCTGCCCGATGAGCCGCTCCGGTTGATCTGGCAGGCGTAAAAATCGATGTCCATCATGTCACTATCGTACAGCCCGTAGGTGTCGCTGGCCGCCACGGCGTTGAGGAACTCGGTATACTGCCCTGCCGTAACCCCGTACCTGCCGATGTTGTAGGTGTAGTTCACCGCCCCGGAGATGCGGTCCGGACCATAGCCGCCGACACCCGATCCCGAAAGCTCACCCGTATTTCCGGTGTTGCCCACGGACACGGTCTCGATGTTCACCGCCGCCGGCGCTGCCGAGACCAGAGAAGCAAACACCAACGCAGCCAGGACAAGCGATGCGATTGAAGATCTGTTCGTTCCCATTTCCAATATTCCTTTCGAGTATTTACCGTGGGCCATGCGAGCGGGACACGTACCCCGGACATCAAAGGACCTCCGGCTCGGCGTCGCGCGCACAGACTCTTTCTTCTTTCATGGAGAACCCGGCCGGATGTGACCCCGCCGATGACGGGCAGGCCTGGAAAAGGTAATTACGAGCGAGCGATACTCGCCCTTTCCCTCGTTCGCGAAGCCGGCGGCTCAGACCGGCGTCGGATGCCCCCGGCCGTTTTGCCCTTCCTCAAGGACCGCCCGAGAACGAGCGACCTATAACACATCTTCCAGGTTTCGTCAAGCACGATGTCCGAATCACTGAAAACGAATCGAAATGAAATTGAAATGAAATCAAAACCCCGATATTCAAAACATCTTCCGCTTTATCCCATGAATCTCCTGCATCCCTGCTGAGTTTTCACGTCATATGCGGATAGGTATGGAAAGTCCCCTTTTGTGC
>JAJRYB010000108.1 GCA_024275995.1 Planctomycetota bacterium
AGGTAGTTTAGCAAATCGGCCCGCCCCGTTACAGTCGAAACCCCTGCACGGAGATCACGCCTATCCACAGCATTTTTTGTACTTCTTGCCGGAACCGCACGGGCAGGGATCGTTTCGCCCGATAGTCTTCCCTGCCTTGATCGGCTCGACCTTCTCGGTCTTGCGGATCATTTCCTCCTCGGCTGCAAGCTCGTCCCGGGGAATGCCCCGCTTGGCAAGATCGCTGAGTTTCTCCTTGTCCTTCTGCTTGCGAAAACGATCCATAAAACGATCTTTTGACACAATTCAACCCTTACTTTTAGTTTTTAGTTTTTAGTTTTTAATCTCAACAATTTTGTTGTCTCTGCGGTCTCTGCGTTGAATCAGTTTTTTCCGCAGCACTTTTTATACTTTTTGCCCGAGCCGCACGGGCACGGGTCATTGCGTCCTACCTTCGGAACGTCGCGCACGATCTGCTGGACCTTCCGGGGTTGGGCGGCGGCCTCCTGGTCGGCCATCTGCTGGGCGAGGTGGTCGTACCCGCTGAGCTGCTCGTGGACCATGGAGGATATCTGGTAGACGTTTGCCAGTTGAGATTCCGCCCCGAGGCGGACCTTGAAGATCATGTCGGACACCTTGTCCTCGACGCCGGCGAGCATTTCCTCGTACAACTGAGCGCCTTCCCGCTTGTACGCCACCCGCGGGTCCTGCTCGGCGTAACCCCGCAGGCCGATACCGCTCTTGAGATGGTCCATCGCCAGCAGATGGTCCTTCCACGAACTGTCGAGAATCTGCAGCAGCACGAACCGTTCCAGCTCGGTCATCTCCCTGCGGAGGAACTGCCTTCCGACCTGCCCAAGATATCCGAGCACGTCCCCGTCCATCTCCCGGGGGTTCAACTCGGTATCGAACCGTTGGCTGGCGAATTGCGCCGCCGCTTCAGGTGAGGGATCCGCGCCGAGATGCGTTCGGATTTCGGCGTCGAGTTTCCCGCCGACGAGGAATTCCTCGCTCATTCCGACGAGGCGTTCGAAGATCGCCTCTGGTTTGAGCTTGCGGAAATCCTCCGCCGAGAAGCCCGCGTCGAATTTGCGATTCGCCCACGAGGCGAGGCTTTCCAGGGCGTAGACGTTTTCCAGGCCCTGCTGTCCGATCGTTATGTCCATCGCGTACTCGACGGGATATTCAATCTCCCGACGCGCGTAGGCATGGTCCACCTTTTCCTGGAGCACGCCGACGGCGGTGGCGGCGTCGTTTCCAAGCTCCCCGGGCGAGACGTCGATATCGAACTTGCTGCGCGCCCACTCGGCGAGCGAAATCGCCGGGAAGTCCTGCTGGAGGAAGCGGGACAGGGGCGAAAGGTCTATCTCGTCGATTCGCTCGCAGGCGGCGGAGTAAATCGTCTCCTCCACCTCGAGGGGAGTCATCTTGCGGAGCTGGTTCTGCGAAATCTCCACGCGTAACCGGCTCATTGCCCAACTGCTCAGCCCGCGCAGGTCCCAATCGCGAGCGTCGGCGTCTTCACCCATGTACTCGCCCAGCGTTATGGAAATGACGCTGGCGGCCTCTTCCTTGGCACGGGCGCGAAGGGACTCTTCCAGGGCTGGCAAATCTTCGGGCGTCTCGCCGCGGACCTGGTCGTCGCGCAGGGGAATCTGCAATGCCTGCGCAGCCCATTCGGCGATGCAGCGCCGCTGGTATCGCCCGTCGAAATAGTCAGCCGCGGCCTGGGCGACCGCGCTTGCGATCATCTCGCGGACCATTCCCTCCAGGCGACGCCCCTCGAGCACACGCTGGCGGCGGGAGTAGAAATCACGCCGCTGGTAGTCCATGACCTCGTCGTATTCCAGCAGGTTCTTGCGTATCTCGAAGTTCCGCTGCTCGACCTTTTTCTGCGCCCTTTCGATGCCCTTGGAAACGCGCTTGTCCTCGATCATCGCGTCGCCCTGGAGACCGAGCCAGCCCAGTATCTTCAGCAGCAGCGGACCGGCGAAAATGGATATCAGGTCGTCACGAATCGACAGGAAGAACCTGCTCGAACCCGGATCGCCCTGCCGACCCGCACGTCCGCGAAGCTGGTTGTCGATCCGCCTCGCCTCGTGGCGCTCCGTTCCGACCATGTGCAGCCCGCAGGGAACCTGTCCGGGGCAGTCGGACCGCCCGCGTTTGGGAAAATCGTCGTCGATCTTCGGCTTGAAACAATGCGAGCAACTCGTCGACGGGTTATATTGCGGGCAGTGGATGCAGCATTTCGTGGTCCCTTCGGGGAAAAGGTCCTCCACTTCCAGGCCAAGGGAGGCGAGTTTTTCCGGCGAGGGAACCTTGCACGATGGGCACACAACGCCGGCGCCCAGTTTTATGTCCGTTCCGCGACCGGCCATATTCGTCGCTATGGTCACCGTTCCGACAAGTTCCTTCGAGTCCTTCTTCAACGGGCGTAATTGCCCGGCGCCGTCCACTATCTCATTTTCGCGAGCGGCGTTTTCGACCCGTCCGTTGAGAACCTGGTGCTCGATACCGTAGCTGCGCGTGAGCATCTCGGAAAGTTTTTCGCTCTTTGCGATGCTCGTAGTTCCCACGAGGACCGGACGGTGAAGGTCCCGGCTGTAGAAGCGTATCTCCTCCACCAGCGCGTTGTACTTCGCCTCCTGGTCGGCGTAGATGCGGTCGTTGTAGTCCGCGCGGTTAATCGGACGGTGCGTGGCGACGGCGACGCAGTCCAGTTTGTATATCTTCAGGAATTCGTCCGCCTCGGTCATGGCGGTTCCGGTCATCCCGGCGAGCTTGCGGTAAAGCTTGAAGAAGTTCTGCAGCGTAATGGTAGCCATCGTCTGCGTCTCTTCCTTCACCTGGACGCGTTCCTTCGATTCAATCGCCTGGTGCAGACCGTCCGACCACTGGCGACCTTCCATAAGCCGACCGGTGAACTCGTCCACGATGACCACCTGCCCGTCCTGCACCACGTAGTCCCTGTCGCGCTCGTAGGCGAGGTGCGCTCGAAGGGCCTGCTCCATCAGGTGGGGCCACTCCATGTTCGCGCCCACGTAAAAGCTTCCGACGCCGGCGATCTCCTGCGCGGCAGAGACCCCCTCGTGGGTCATGTGCGCGGACTTCTTGTCCAGCTCGACCTCGTAGAGCTTCACGTGACGCGACTGGTCCCGTCGAACGTTTTCCAGCTCCATCTGCGCCTTTTCGAGCCGCTCGCGGTTCTTTTCGCCGGTGGAGCCCTTCGCGCCCTTGGCGAGTTCGGCATTGAGCGCCTTGATCTGGGCCTCCAGCGACGAGGCTCGCTTTTCCAACCGGTCCCACGAACGATTGCGCGAGATAAGCTCACGCGCGACGGCGTCGGCCTTGCGATAGCGGTCCACGTCGCCGTAGGCAGGTCCGGATATGATCAGCGGCGTGCGGGCTTCGTCGATCAGAATGTTGTCCACCTCGTCGACGATGGCGAAATCCAGCGGGCCCTGCACCTGCTCCGCAACGGAAAGGCTCATGTTGTCACGCAGGTAATCGAACCCCAGCTCGTTGTTCGTGCCGTAGGTAACGTCGCAGGCGTAGGCGGCCTTGCGTATGGAGGCGTCCTGTCCCCGCGTCGGCATCTCGGAGGTGATGAACCCCACCGACATTCCCAGCATCTCGAAGACAGGCCGGGCGAACTCGGCGTCGCGCTGCACCAGGTAATCGTTCGTCGTCACCACGTGGGTGTGCATCCCGTCCAGCCAGGCCATGTATATCGCCGGGTAGCAGGCGATGGTCTTTCCCTCGCCGGTTGCCTCCTCGGCGATCATCCCCTCGTCGAGGATATGCCCGGCGAGAAGCTGCACGTCGAAGTGCCGGTGCATGCGAGCCCTGCTGGACGCCTCCCGCACGAGCGCAAAGGCCTCTGCCTTGACGTGCCGACGGTCCTCGCCGCCCGCCACTCGCCGACGCAGCTCCATGCTCTTTCGGAGAATATCCTCGTCGCTCAAGGAGCGCAGGGATTCTTCCAGCGGGTTTACTTCCTCGACGACCCACTTCATCCGCGAGCGGACCACGCGCTCGTTGCGCGTTCCGCCCATCAGCTTGATCATCAGCCTTCCGAACAATCCGAACATGACGGGGAATATACCTCAAATCGAAGGCGCTTGCATAATACATCTGACAGAGGAGGATTTGACCTGCGCACATTATACGTCTACCATGGATGCGGTTTCCATTTCATGAAAGGCGTTCGCTATGAATGACGAAAACTCTCTCGGTATCGGCCTGATCGGATGCGGGGCGTTCGGGAAGTTCTGCATGGAGGTGTTCCGGGAGGTTCCGGCTGTGCGTATCGTCGCCGTTGCGGACGTGGTGAAAGACGCCGCCGACGCGCTGGCGAAGGAACTGGGCGTCGAGGCCCTTTACGATCCACAGGAGTTGATCGCGCGCGACGATGTGAACGTGGTTCACGTGGCGACGCCGCCTTCCACGCACTATGAGCTTTTGCTCGCAGCGGTCTCGGCCGGAAAACACGTCCTGTGCGAAAAGCCGCTGGCGATGAACGTAACCCAGGCGGACGAGATGCTCGCCGCGGCCGGGCGAAACAACGTGATAGCGCCGGTGAACTTCGTGCTGCGATACAACGCCGCGACGGAACTCGTCAAGAGCATTCTGGACAGCGGCGTTATGGGTCGGCCACTTGCGGCGAGGCTCACCAACTGCGCAGCCGACAGCAACCTTCCGGTGGGACACTGGTTCTGGGACAAGGACCTCTCGGGCGGCATATTCATCGAGCACGGGGTCCACTTTTTCGACCTGTATTCCTACTGGTTCGGGCCGGGCTGCGTGATCGACGCGCACACGGAGAAGCGCGAAGGAACGGGGCAGGAAGATCGCGTAATGTGCACGATCCGTCACGACGGTGGAACCGTCGCCAGCCATTACCACGCGTTCGACCAGGCGGCGATGATGGACCGGACGGACCACCGGATTATCTGCGAGCTGGGCGACATCCGCGTGGACGGATGGATTCCGCTGACGGTTTCCATAGACGCCGTCGCGGACGAGAAGGGCGCGGAAGAACTCATCAGCCTCATGGACGGCGCCGAGAACAGCTCCGTCGAAGACATCGCCGAAGGGTTGCGGAACGTCGTCAGCCGGGGCGTGCAGCGCAGCGTGAGCAGGCGCCTGCGAATAACCCTCACGCCCAACGCCGACAAGCAATCGGTGTACGCCGGCAGCGTGCGAGCACTTTTCGAGGACCAGCTAGCCGCGATACGCGACAGGTCGCACGCGCGAATTGTAACGGAAAAGAACGGGCGCGACGCCGTCGCGCTGGCGGAATCAGCCGTTCGACTTGCCGATCCGGAATCTGAAATTTGAAATCTGAGATTTGAGATGGGAGCCGAGATGAGATTTGAAATCTGAGATGAGATCTGAGATTTGAGATTTTCTACTACGCGCCCTTCAGCCAGGTGTCGATCAGCTTGAGTTTCAGGTTTTTCGCAACCTTGACGTCATAACCTGTGAGCTTGGGCGCAACCTTCGCGAGTACCTCCAGAATCGCCTTCTCAAGGTCAGCGTTCGGCTTGTCGGACGAAACGGCGTTCTTCAGTTCATCGAGCAATCCCTTGACTGCTCGCGGCCCCATCGCCTGGAGTTTCTCGACCGCCTTCTTTGACGAATCGTCCCCCGCAACCAGTTGTGCCGCCAGCTTCGCCACTTCCTTCCGATCGGCGGCGACCTGCCTGCCTCGTGCGTTGGAGAGTATCCGCTTGAGCGCGAGCGTCTGCTCGCCCGTGAGTCTCTTGCCCAGTTCGCGGAGCGCCTTTTGCGTTATCGCCGTCACCGCGGCGAAGTTCCCTTCCTCCGTCAAGCGTGCGAGGCGCTTTTCCATGCGCGATACCGCCCCGGAAAACTGCGCGTCGTCGGCCTGGTCGGCCAGAACGCCCACAACCGACGGATCGTCCGCGACCAGAAGCACGTCCACCCACTCGTTCCACACGAGAGCGGCAGAGGGATTCTTGCTCGACGCATACAACCGGTAGGCCCCGGCGAGATGGTCCGCCGCCTCGGCGGCACGAGAAGCGGTGAGGAGAACCAGCCCCAACTTGCGCTGGGCGCCGGCAAGAGCGGTTCCCGAGGTATTCTTAAGTGCCGCCACCAGCATTTTCAGCACGCTGATGTACTGGTCCACCGTATCGTCGCGCCTGGCGAGTTTCTCCGCGACGCTCGCCAGTACAGCGGCGTCTGAGCGGGCGAGCGTTTTCATCGTAACGGACCACGCCTGCTTGCGAACGCCGGCGTCGCTTTCCACCGCGGGATCGGTCCTGCTCAGAATGATCTGCAAATGCGACTCGCCGTCCAGAGCGCCGAGCGCCGCAATCGCCGCCTGCCTTACCCCGCGATCGGAATCGGAAGTCAGCGGCGCGATTTTCTCAGCCGACGCGCCGCGGAAATTCGCCAGGGCGTTCACCGACGCCAGGCGCACCCGCGCCACGGGATCCTTCAACGCGCTTTCCAGCACGCCGATAAGCGATTTGTCGCCCACGCCCAGGGTCCCCATCGCCGTCAGGAGAGCCTCCCGCAGCGCCGACGCACCGTCGTTTCCCCTGGGAACCTGCCCGTATCTCTCCCGCAGCGCTTCGACCGCTTCGGCACTTTCCTTCTCGCCCAGCGGACGCCCGGCGAGAAGCCGACCGAGCGCGCGAGCGGCTTCGGCGGCAACGCCGTCGTCTTTCGAACGAACTTCATGAACGACGGCGCCCAACGCCTTGGGATCGCCGATCTGACCCATCGCCTTCAGAAGCGCCTCGCGCACCGCGAGAACCTTCTCGACCTTCATCCGTTCAGCCAGCGCCTCCAGGGCCTGCTCGTCACGCATGCTCGCCACCAATAACGCCGCTTCGCGACGCACGCGGGCGTCGGCGTCGGAAAGCATGGAGCGAACCTGCCCGCGCAGGAGCTTGCTCGCCTCCTGGCCGGCGGCGAGGTTCCGCTCGACAAGTGACGCGCCAAGAAGGCGAACCTCGCTGAGTGGGTCCTTGAGGTATCCGATCAGCCGCGATTGGCGGGCTCCGGTGGGCGTGGCGGCGTAAAGATCCATCATCGCCTCGGCGAGCCTGTCGCGAAGCTGAACGTTCTCGGAAGCCAACGCCGTCTTCGAACGCGACAGGCTGTCCACAAGATCCGACAGCCAGACCGTACGGGGCTTGTTCCTGTTGAGGGACCACCACCGCTTCCACTTCTCCGGGTCGTTCCCGAACGCGCGTATGCTGGTGAGCCTGGCGAGCGAATCGACGGCGGCATTGCGAATGGCGGCGCTCCTGTCGTCCAGCAGGCGCACCAGCGCGTCGACGGCGTCTCGCCGGCGAACGTTCTGAAGCGCGCCGATGGTGACCAGGCGAATCGCCAGGTCGGTATCGCCGCTTCGGGCTATCCGGATCAGCCGGGCTGTAACGCCACCGTTCCTGTACGTGACCAGCGCACGCGCCGCCGGTGCGCGAACTTTAGGCTTCTCGCCCGTCAGCATCCGAAGGAGCGGCTCGACGAACTGCTCGTGCCCACCGTCGGAAGAAGAAGCTATCGCCTCGGCGACGGCGATCTGCGCTGCCGTGTTCGCCGAATCGTTCAGGAAGGCCCTGAGCTTCGAGATCGCCTGCGGATAAGGCCGCGCAAGCAACATCGACGCAGCCTCGATTTTCGTTTTGGGCGATCTGAGCGGATCGGCAAGTTGCCCCGAAAGCGTGCCAAGCTCCGCTTCCTGCGAAGCCGTCAGGGTTCCTCCGGGGGCGTTCTGGGCGCACGAAGCAACGCTGGCTGTCAGCCAGAGCATTACGATCGCCAGTGTACGCCAAGCTGCCTTCACGCCATGAAGCCCCATTCCCGTTCCAGTATACTTCTCGCCGAAATTACCCGTTATCGCCCGTAAAGTCAAACACGCCGGGATACAAAAAGTGCCTGAACATGCCCGGATATTTTTTCCGGCGAGGCGTTTTTCCCATCAACCGTTGCAACCGCGGCGAGGATTGATACCATGACCGTCATGGCGAAGGGAAATTCCAGGACACTCACGTACAGGGACGCCGGGGTGGATATCGACGCCGGCGAGGCTGTCGTCGATTTGATCCGCCCGATGGTAGTCCAGACGCGCACGCCGCGAGTCATGGGCAGCCTTGGCGGATTCGCGGGTATGTTCCGCCTGGACTTCAACGAAAAGCTCTTTAAACGCAACTATCGCGATCCGACCCTGGTGGCGTGCACCGACAGCGTCGGGTCCAAGATGCTCGTCGGAATCGCAATGAACCGCCTGGACACGCTCGGAATCGATTGCGTGGCGATGAGCGTGAACGATATGATCTGCTGCGGCGCCGAACCGCTGTTTTTCCTGGACTACCTAGCCGTCAACAAGGTGGAACCGCAACGGGCGGCGGACCTGATAAAAGGCATCGCGGACGGGTGCCTCCAGGCCGGGTGCGCCCTTCTGGGCGGGGAAACGTGCGAGCTTCCGGACGTATACAAAGCCGGCGACTTCGATATCGTGGGCTTCGGCGTGGGCGTGGTCGAGCGAAAGCGGATAATCGACGGGGCCAATGCCGAGGTGGGCGACGTGGCGATCGCGCTGGCGTCGGACGGGTTGCACTCCAACGGGTTCGGGCTGGCGCGAAAGGTGCTTCTTGGCGAGGGCGGATTTTCCCCGGACGATCGGCCGCCGCAACTCGAAGGACGCTCCGTGGGCGAGGAAATGCTGCGTCCGACGCGAATCTACGTCAAGAGCGTGCTGGACGTGCTGAAACAGTACAAACGCAAGCGCGTGGTGCGAGCCATGGCGCACATCACCGGCGGCGGACTTCCGGGCAATCTGCCGCGGGTGCTTCCGAATGGACTGACCGTTCGCATCAAGCGCGACTCGTGGCAGGTGCCGCCGATATTCCGGCTGATCGCCAAAAAAGGGCCGGTCGATTCCATCGAGATGATGCGCGTTTTCAACATGGGCGTCGGATTCGTAATGATAGTGGCGCCGGATTTCGCCAGGAGCATCATGACGCGACTGCGCAAGAGCGGCCAGCGCTGCTGGGTGCTGGGCAAGGTGCGCAAGGGCGGACCGGACGTTCTCTGGGCGTAGCAATTGACAATTTTCAATTGTCAATTGACAATTTAACAACTAAACAACAAACCCCTTCTACCGCATGGAAGTGAACCCGAACATTCTCGTCGTCGGTTCGATCAACATGGACCTTCTCGTCCGCAGCCCGCACATCCCATCGCCGGGTGAAACGGTTTCGGGCAGCAGGTTCATAACGTCGCCCGGCGGCAAGGGCGCCAACCAGGCGGTCGCGGCTGCACGTCTGGGCGCGGCGTGTAAAATGGTCGCCCGCGTGGGAAAAGACGCTTTCGGAGACACGCTAACGGCGAACCTCCGCGACGAGGGTATCGACTGCACGGACGTAATCGGCACCGACGACGCTCCGACCGGCATAGCCATGATCATAGTGGACGCCGGAGGCGAGAACTCCATCGTCGTCGCCGGCGGCGCAAACCGGATGCTCGCTCCGGACGATATCTTCCCGCTGGAAGACGCTTTCTCAGCCGCGGAGGTCGTTGTGCTCCAACTGGAGCTTGCGCTTCCGACCGTGCGAGCGGCGCTGGACATGTCCCGCAGGCACGGCTGCAGGATCGTGCTGGACCCGGCGCCGGCGCAGCGAAACCTTCCGGACGAGTTGTTCAAGGTTGACGTGGTCTCGCCGAATGTTTCCGAGGCGGAGATACTCACCAACACCCGTGGCGGCGAGGAGCGGATCGACAAGAACGTCGCGATGGAGCTTATCGCCCGCGGCGCGAAGGCGGCTGTCCTGAAACTCGGATCGCGCGGATCGCTTATCGTAACTTCCGACAGCCACTTCTACACGCTGCGCGCCTACAAGGTTCCCGTCGAGGACACCACCGCCGCCGGCGACGCTTTCACCGCTGCGCTGGCGGTTGCGATAGGTCGCGGCGAAAGGCTTCCCGACGCGGCGAAGTTCGCCAATGCCGCCGGGGCGCTCGCATGTACGAAAATCGGCGCGCAAAACGCCATGCCGACCGCAGATGAAGTGAAAATGCTGATGGCAGACCAACAGGTATGAGCGAAAATCTCAGATCTGAAATTTAAGATTTGAAATTTGGGATCTGAGATTTGAGATTCGAGATTTAAGATTCAGACCACCGGCTGCTACTCCCCCATCACCGTCACGATGCACTTTCGCGTGCGCGGGCCGTCGAACTCGCAGAAAAACACGCTCTGCCATGTGCCCAGCGTCATTTTCCCGTCGACGATTGGAACGCGGGCGCTGCATCCGAGAAGCGAGCTTTTAACGTGGGCGGCCGAGTTGCCCTCCCCGTGCCGGTAAAAACTCTCGCGCCAGGGGACGATCTTGTCCAGCGAGGCAAGGATATCGTGGATCACGTCGGGATCGGCGTTTTCGTTGATCGTTACGCCGGCGGTGGTGTGCGGAACGTAGATCGTCACGATCCCGTCGCTGACTTTCGATTCGCGCACAGCCGAGGCGATGCTGGCGGTGATATCGATCATCTCGTCGCGATCGTGCGTTTTAACGTCGAATGTCGTCGTGTGCATGGCCATACGAATACAATATTTCCGTCACGGGTGCAACGTGCTGCTTGCATCGGCTGGAGTGAAAGATTACAAGCGCCTTCCGTGCATCCGAAGTAATGGAGATGATACGATGAAACGGATCGACGGATACGACGTGGTGGTGATCGGTGGCGGCCCGGGCGGACTCGGCTCGGCGGTCATGGCCGCCAGGGACGGCGCAAAGACGCTCCTCATCGAGCGCGAGGGGTTCCTCGGCGGCGGGGCGACGGCGATGATGGTCCACCCGTTCATGCCGCACATGACCAACGGTCCGGATTCCAAGGCCGTCAACGCCGGGCTTTTCCGCGAACTGGCCGAGCGACTCGTCGCACGGGGAAGCGGCGTGGACTGCCGGGCTGTGCGATTCGACGACGAGGCTCTCAAGCTCGTAGCGGACGAACTTGTAACCGAGGCCGGCGCGGACGTGCTTTTCCACGCCGCACTGTTCGACGTGGAAAAATCCGGCGGGCGAATCGACGCAGCCATTCTTGCCACCAACGCCGGTCCCGTGCGTATCGAAGGAAAGGTATTCATCGACTCGACCGGCGACGGCGTTCTCGCCCTGTGTGCCGGCTGCGAGCAGCGGGTCGGCGACGACGACGGATTGGTCATGCCGATGACGTTGAACTTCGCCGTGGCGGGCGTAGAGGCCGAGCGCGTTCCGGACGACCTGAAAGATCGCTGCCGGCGCGGAGCGGAAGACGATCCGCCGTTGATCAACACGAACCTGAGCTGCACGTCGTGGACGCCGGGCGGGCTGCTGCACTTCAACGCGATCCGAATTCCGGGCGATACGACGGACCCGATGGACGTCAGCCGGGCTGAGATCGAAGGGCGACGCCGGGTCGATAACTTCGTAGCCTGGTTGAAGGCGAACGTGCCGGGTTTCGAAAATTGCCGGCTCGCCAAGACCGCCCCGCACATCGGTATCCGCGAGTCGCGCCGGATCGTCGGCGATTACGTGCTGACGATCGACGATTTCAAGTCGGCTGCGAAGTTCGACGACGGGATATGCTGCTGTTCGTACGAGGTGGACAAGCACCTTCAGAAACAGGGCCAGACGCTCCACATACCTCTGCCGGCGGGCGAATATTACCAGGTCCCCTACCGCTGCCTGAGACCCGTGGGCACGGAGAACCTGCTCGTCGCGTCGCGGTGCATCTCCGCGGACTGCCTGGTGCATTCCAGTATCCGCATTATGCCGCCGGTGATGAACATCGGCGAGGCTGCGGGCCACGCCGCCGCGATGTCACTTCCGAGCGGACAGGTGCGAGACATCGACGTCGAAACGCTGCGCCGGAAAATCCGCAACACCGGCGGGATCCTGGAACTGTAAAAAAAACGCGGCGCCCCGAAGGACGCCGCTGTTTTTCTTTTCAATCGACAATCGTCAATTGTTTAATACATCTCGTCCATTCCCGGCGCGCCTGCGGGGGCCTTTTTCTTCTCCGGAATTTCACTGACGACCGCGTCGGTGGTCAGCAGCAGTCCCGCAACGGAGGCGGCGTTCTGAAGCGCGCTTCGCTCGACCTTCGTCGGCACGATAACGCCCGCCTTGAGAAGGTCGCAGTACTTGCCGGCCAGCGCGTCGTACCCGAAGTTCGCCTCGTCGGCTTCCATGATCTTCGCCGCGACGATGCTTCCGTCCAGTCCGCTGTTCGAGGCGATCTGCTTGATCGGCGACACCAGCGCCCTGCGCACGATATCGACGCCGGTTTTCTCGTCGTCGCTGTCGCACTTGACCTTGTCCAGCGCCTTGATCGCCCGCAGCACCGCAACTCCACCGCCCGGAAGGATTCCCTCTTCCACCGCGGCCCGGCAGGCGTGAAGCGCGTCCTCGACGCGGGCCTTTTTCTCTTTCATCTCGACCTCGGTCGCAGCGCCGACGTTGATCTGCGCTACGCCACCGGAGAGCTTGGCGAGGCGTTCTTCCAGCTTCTCGCGATCGTAATCGCTGGTCGTCGCGTCGATCTGCATCTTGATCTGCTCGATCCGGCCCCTGATATCGCCCGACGAACCGCCACCCTCGATGATCGTGGTGTTGTCCTTGTCGATGCGGATACGCTTTGCCGTGCCGAGGTCCGAAATCTGGATACCGTCCAGGCTGATGCCCATGTCTTCCATGACGGCCTTTCCGCCCGTCAGGATGGCGATATCGCGCAGCATTTCCTTCCGGCGGTCGCCGAAGCCCGGCGCCTTGACGGCTACGCACTGGAACGTGCCGCGCAACTTGTTGACCACGAGCGTCGCCAGCGCTTCGCCTTCGATGTCCTCTGCGATAAGCACGAGGGGACGACCTGACTGGGCGATCTTCTCCAGCAGCGGTACCAGGTCCTTCACGGTGGAAATTTTCTTCTCGTGAATGAGAATGAAGGGCTTCTCCATGTCGCACTCCATCGTCTCGACCTTGTTGATGAAATGCGGGGAGATGTACCCGCGATCGAACTGCATGCCCTCGACCAGCTCGACCTCGGTCTCCAGGCCCTTGCCCTCTTCGACGGTGATCACGCCGTCCTTGCCGACCTTGTCCATGGCGCCGGCGATCTGCTTGCCGATTTCGGCGTCCTGGTTGGCTGCGCACGTGCCGACCTGCGCGATTTCCTTTGAACTTTTCACCGGGTTGGAAAGCTTCGCAAGCTCGGCGACGATGGCGTCAACCGCCTTGTCGATCCCGCGCTTGAGCTGCATCGCCTTGGCGCCGGCGGTGACGTTCTTGAGACCTTCCTCGAAGATCGCCTCGGCGTAAATCGTCGCCGTAGTCGTTCCGTCACCGGCGACGGAGGACGTCTTGGACGCCACTTCCTTGACCATCTGCGCGCCCATGTTCTCGTTGGCGTCTTCCAGCTCGATCTCCTTGGCGACGGTGACGCCGTCCTTGGTGATGGTGGGAGAACCGAACGATTTCTCCAGAACCACGACACGCCCCGTCGGTCCAAGCGTTACCTTGACCGCCCGGGCGAGTTTCCTTACGCCGCGACGAATACCGTCACGGGCTTCCACGTCGAATACGATTTTCTTCTTCGCCATTGTTTTGCTCCCTTGTATTAGGCTCTCAGCGATCCGCAATCAGCGGTCAGCTTACGTTTAGCCGCGGGCGGAACGCCCACGAACTAATACCTGCTGTCAGCCCACTATCGCCAGGATGTCCGATTCGTCCATCAGCATGTATTCTTCGCCGCCGACCTTTATCTCCGTCCCGGCGTAACTGGCGAAGAGAACACGATCGCCCTTGCTCACCTGGAATTCCGCGCGGGTCCCGTCGTCCAGAATTTTCCCGTCGCCAAGCGAGAGGACCGTTCCTTCCTGCGGTTTTTCCTTGGCTGTGTCCGGAAGCACTATTCCGCCCTTCGTCATCTGCTCGGCCTCCACGCGCTTGAGGAGAACCTTCTCGCCCAGCGGACGGATCTTGAGTTTTGACGCCTTCGCAGCCTTCTTCACCTTCTTCGCCATCTGTTGCTCCTTTGCAGTTTCCTTTAACAACCATCACTCGGTTTGTACGCCGGCGCCGTACGTTTACCGGCGCCGATATTTTTCATTTTCAGCTTTCAGTTTTCAGCTTTGCTTTTTACCGGTCCTCTCGCAACGTCCGGTCGAGGCGGACCATCATCCGGCTGATCTGCTGAAGCAGTTCCTCCAGCGCCAGCGGTTTGACCACCACGCTGAAGACCGCAAGATTCAACGCGCTTTCAAGCCATCGCCTGTCCCTGCGGCGCGTCAGGATCACCACCGGAAGAATATCGTCCAGGCGTCTCAGCATCCGAAGCACCTGGAGCACGTCCAGGCCCCGCTTCGCCTCGTCGTCCAGGACGACGGCGTCGGCGTCGCCGGACTGCACGACCTCCAGCAGTTCGCGATCGTTGGCGACACAGTGAGGTTGGACCCATTGCGGCCCCACGATCTGCTTCAGCGCCTCCGCCCAGACCTCCGCCTCCCCGGTGATAACCAGGTTCAGCGGGTGAGGTCCGGGTTTTGCGGTCGTAACCATTTTGCAACTCTGTCCGTAAAATCAGTCCGGGCGCACTTAACGCGCAAAAGTAGGCTTGCAACGCCGGTGCCACGAACATTACCCCCGACATGCAAGGGTGTTACGCGAACTGGCACCCTTTCGACCACCGGATAATTCTGCCGGAACTGACTTACCGGACGCGGGTAACTGCTTTATTGGCAGGATATCCCCGCCTCACGAACCGATCAGGCGCATCCAGTTCACCCCGTCAATCGCCATCTGCACCGCCTCGCCGATTCGGGCCTGCGGAACGGAAGTCTCGGGGTCGAGAGGTACTCTCGCGAGCACCTTTATTTTCCCGCAACGGGCGATTTGCTCCGGGTTGGTGAGCATCGCCATCCTCTCATCGTCGCCGATCGGCTCGTCGTTCGGGCCGAGACCCTCCTCGCGAAAGCGGTTGATAACGACCCCGGCCAGGTTCAGTCCGGCGGACCTTGCCGCATGAAGCGTCAGCAGCGTGTGGTTTATGGTCCCCAGGTTCGCCCGCGCAACGATCACCACCGCCAGGTCGATCAGGCGGGCGAAGTGAATCACCCAGAAATCGTCGCTTATCGGGCAGAGCAGCCCCCCCACGCCCTCGACGATAACAACCTCGGCAGCGCCCGCCAGCCGCTCGTATGCGGAAAAAATCGTCGGCAGGTCCACCTTCTCGCCGGACAGCGACGCCGCTACGTTCGGCGCAACCGCGCGAACGTAGCGGACAGGTGCGATATCCGAAAGCATTCGGCGGGAGTCCGCGCACGCGGCCAGGAACTCGGCGTCTTCGCTGACAAGCCCTTCGCGCCGGCGAGGGCATCCCGTAGCCGCGGGCTTGAAAACTTCCACGCTGCGTCCCGAATGGCGAAGGTTCCGCGCGATCGCACCGGCAATGAGCGTTTTTCCGACATCGGTATCCGTGCCGGTCACCAGCAGGCCCTTGAGTTTCGGCAGCGGCGGATACGCCGATACGTCGAAGTCGAACGGGATGTGGTCCGGACCTTTCATTTCTATCGTTTCTCCGGCTGAAAATATTCGCAAATCGTCCCGATGACGCCGTCGAGCAGGCGTTCCAGCGTGTCGCAATCCATCGCCGGGGCGGGCATGATCGCCACCACGTCGCCCAGCGGACGGATAATGATATTTCGCCTGCGCGCCATGCGGCAGATCGCCTCCCCTCTCAGCAGTTTCGCCTCGAACGGCTCGCGTTTATCCCGGCTGCGGACAATCTCGATTCCGACCATCATTCCGCACTGGCGCACGTCGCCCACGTTCGGATGGTCCGCCAGGGACGAGAGTTTCTTTTCGATCAGTCGGACCTTTTCAGGTAGCGCGTCCATCAGGCCCGACGAGTTTATCAGGTCGATACTGGCGACGGCGGCTGCACATCCCAGGGCGTTTCCCGTGTACGTGTGCCCGTGGTAGAAGGTTTTTGTATTTATCGAGGCTGCCTCGTCGTCCGCACCGTCGCAGAAGGCGTCGAAAATTTCCTGACTCGCCATCGTAGCCGCGACGGGCAGGTATCCCCCGCTAAGCCCCTTGCCAAGACACATCAGGTCGGGCGATACGCCTTCGTGCTCGCAGGCGAACATTTTTCCGGTCCGGCAGAACCCTGTCGCCACTTCGTCCGCGATGAGCAGCACGCCGTATTTTCGCGTCAGGTCGCGGACGGACCGCAGGAAGCCGGCCGGGTGCGTAAGCATTCCAGCGGCGCCCTGGACGAGCGGTTCAACGATGACGGCGCAGTATTCCTCCGGGCAGGAGGAAAGCAGTTCGTCTATCCGTGCGATCACCCTGTCCGCCGCATCGTCGCCGGAAGGGTTGTGGTACGGGTTCGGGGAGTCCACGAACGCAGTTTCGAACAGCAGGGGCTTGAAGATGCTGTGGAACGTATCGATTCCTCCAAGGCTGACCGATCCGATCGTATCTCCGTGATAGCCGTGCCTCAGGGCGACGAACCGGAAGCGTTTCGGCTGGCCCAGGTTCCGGAAGTACTGGCAGGCCATTTTCAGCGCCACCTCGACAGCCGTGGCGCCGCTATCGCTGTAGAAAACCTTTTTCAGGGTCTCCGGCGTGATCTTTACGAGTCGCCCGGCCAGTTCGATGCTCGGCTGGGATGCGTGCCCCAGCAGCGTGGTGTGAGCGACCTTACCGAGCTGCCCGCGTATGGCGTCGTCGATCTGGCTCACCCGGTGCCCGTGAAGGTTGCACCACAGGCTCGAGAAGCCATCGATGTATCTCCGCCCGCGCGCGTCGATAAGCTCGAACCCGTCGCCGGCGACGATCACGCGCCCCTCGTCGCGGGGATCGTCGATCCACCGGCGCATCTGCGTAAACGGGTGCCACACGCAGGCGTTGTCCGCTTCGACAAGCCGACGCATGAGCGCGTCCGGGCGTGATGGTTGGGAAGATATCATCCGTTTGGTTATCTCAGCCGCGCTCGAAACCAGGCCTGTCGTCGAACGTTACGCTTACCTCCGCGCCGACGCCGAGGTTAAGCACGTCGCAGGCGCGCCCCATGTTCACAGCCACCTCCAGCAGGCTCATCGAGTTGAAGAGCGCAAGTTTTTGCCCCGGCTTGGTGAACCCGTAGGTGCCGCGGATTTTTCCGACATCGATCCCGCCGCAGCGAACGTTCAGGCGTTCCAGATCCCACTGGCGATTGCGAACCATCTCTCCGGGGATATCCGTAATCAGGTTACCGAAGTGGTCCACGAAGACGACCCGTCCGAAGATGCCGCTCTCATCGTCCCGGGCCCTCGGGATGTCGAGCACCTTGTACACTTCCGGTTCCGGACCCAGTACGTGAATGTCCAGCCCGTTGAGGAGGTACGTCGCAAGCGGCGCGAAGATGTCCCGCCCCTGGAACGTCATCGCCTCTCCCGGCAGGGGCATGAATCGCGGGTTCCGCACGGATACTATCGCCTCCAGCCGGGCCGATTCCACCACCATGCTCAGCACGCCGTTGTCCGGACAGATAAACGTCTGCCGACCGCACCTTGCGACGAGAATATTCCGATCCGTCCCCACGCCGGGATCGACCACGACGAGGTGAACCGTATCGGCTGGGAAATACGGCGCCGCCTGCGCGAGAATGAACGCGCCCGCCAGAACGTCGTAAGTCGGCACGCGATGCGTGATATCAACGATGACCGCGGAAGGGATTCCCTGAAGGAGCACACCCTTGATGGAGGCTGCGTAAGGACCTTCTTCTCCAAAATCGGTCATCAACGTTACGATTTTTTGTTTGGCCATGATGTTTCCACACAGGAGACATTTGTCGATATCCTGCCATATAATATGGTGTCGCCATGAATGAGAAAGAGGAAAAAATGGATGTTGCCCGCCGTCGGATGGTCGATCTCCAGCTTCGCAGGCGCGGGATTCGCGACGAGCGGGTGCTGCAGGCATTCGCGGAGGTACCCCGCGAGCGGTTCGTTCCACCGGATTTTCGAGACGAAGCGTACCACGATCACCCGATCCCGATCGGACTCGGCCAGACGATATCCCAACCCTACGTGGTCGCCCTCATGGTCACCCAGCTCGCCCCGTCGCCAACGGACCGCATACTGGACGTAGGCGCAGGCAGCGGCTACCAGACGGCGATCCTCGCCCGCCTGGCGGGGCACGTCTACGCGATGGAACGCCTCGAAAAGCTCTCCGAAGACGCCGTCGCCGCCCTGGCGTCTCTGAACGTGGACAACGTGACGTGGCGAACCGACGACGGTTCGCTGGGCTGGTCGGAAGAGGCGCCCTTCGACGGAATCATCTGCGGCGCAGCGGCGCCGGAGATTCCCCAGGTGTGGATCGAACAGCTCGCAGACGGTGGGAAAATCGTCGCGCCCGTCGGAGGCAGAGACCATCAATCCATCCTGGTCGCCCGGAAGGACGGAACCAGGGTGCACCGGCGGCACGTGTGCGACGTGCGTTTCGTGAAGCTCATCGGCGAGCACGGCTGGTCTGAGTAAACAGCATTCAACGCAGAGATCGCAGAGGACGCGGAGTGAAAATATTTATAAAAAACCACTTCCTATGATTTCTCTGCGGTCTTGCCGAAGGCATCCCGAAGGGACTGCGGTGAATAAAGATTAGTTTCTACGCGCAAAACGAACCCGCCGCGGCGTCTCCTCCACACGCCGCGACGGGATTTTTTTGCGATGTTTTGTAACTTTCCGTCTGATTTCGGAAAAGATACCCTGCCTCGACGGATTCAGCGGCGACGGCGACGGACCAGGGCGCCAACGCCCCCCACCGCCAGCATCGCCATCGTTCCAGGCTCGGGGGTCGGAATCTGCTCGAGCGTGAACTCCACTTCGGCGGGAGCGGAAAGGTCCACGTCTATCTCAAGCCATCCACTGACCGAACCGGGCATGTACAATCCGCCCACCGGGACCACGCCTTCGTCCACGTTAAGTCCCGAAGCGTGAGCGGCGTCCCAACCCGCAGCCGGAACCCAAACCTTGTTCGTGAACGGATCTATATTGAAACCGCTGGCGTCCGTCGCGGCGGCGTCGAAGGCGGCGACTTCTTCCAGGATCTGCCAGTGATAGTCCAGCCATTCCTCGCCGGTGTTGTTCGCGATGAACTCGTCCGAAATCCGGATCGTCGGAACGGTCGCGGCGTCGTCAAGTCGCTGACGAAAACGGATGACGTGCGACGGGAACACTCCATTTTCGGGCGGAAGGTAGAAATCCTTGACGATTTCGATCGTCACCGTCGAAGAGGTCACGCTGTCCACGAAGATTCCAGTGTGGATATCGTCGGCGAGGATCGCATCCCACCCGGAATCGTTTCCGCCGATTTTCAACTGCACGATTACGTCGGCAGAGGCGGTGATGGGAAGGATCAGGCATACGAGAGCGATGCTTACGAGAGTTCTGGTCTTGGTTGTCATTTCCGGTTCCTCCTGAGGACCGTTCATGCAGCCGCGACGCTGCTGTTGCAGCACGGCCGCGTTAGCCAAACTGGTGACTCTGTTCCAGATACGCACCCCACAGGCCGGATGCGTGAACGGGGGAAAGGTACGATTCGATTCGGGAAGCGACAAATCGGAGGGAGATTTTCCAGAGGGGTTTTTAACGCGCCGGGAAAACGCGGATTACCGCAAGCGTGAGCGGAAGGTGTGTTTGCGGGATAGAAAAACCGTCCGCTCCCATAAGGGAGTGGACGGTTTTGTACGTGTCAGTGAATATCGTCAGTTACATCGGCTTGCCTCTGCGCCTGCGGGAAACCGCCGCCAGCGTCCCGCATCCCAGAAGCACAAGTGTGCCGGGTTCGGGAATCGCCTGCTGTTTCAGAACGAAGAACGTCGCGCCGGGGGTCACGTCGATTTCAAGCCTGCCGCCGGGGCTGAAAGTCGCTCCGTTCGGCACGATACCGCTATTCGCCGCTACTTCCCACGAACCGAGCGAAAGATTCGTAAACGGCGTAACGGTCCAGGAAGTATTGACCGTGTCGAAACTTGCGTTACCCGTCGGCTGGAGCAGCCACTTGAACTCGCTCCAGAGCGATCCGGTGTTATTCTGGATCGTCTCAGCGGTGATGACAATCTTCGAAACCCTTCCGGGATCCGTCTGCTGGAAGGTCAACGATCCCGTAGCCGGGAATTCGCCACCATCCATGTGCTCCGGCTGGAAGTCCTTCAGGATATGGATTCTGACCTCGTCGGCGTTCAGATCGACGTCAATGCCGGAAATGCCTGTCGTTGCGCCGGAGAGGGTAACCTGCCATCCCGAGTCTTCCCCGTCGTCCAGGATAATCGCGCCGGACGCCGCTGTGGAAAAAACAGACATGGCGAGCAAAAATACACTAACCGCAAGTGAGTTGTTAACTTTCATTATGCTCCTCCTTGAGAGCAAATATGCCTGTCCCGAAGCTCAGGAATCTCTGCAAGACAACAAGCGCTGACCGCGCCACCTCAGGCGCGTACCGCCAAACGGGAAGACACGATCCGAACACCCACCAGAAGCCACAAAAGAGCCAAGCACCAAAGCTTGAACGAGTTACTGTCTCCGTTTTTGCAACACATATAATGTTATGCAAAATGCGTGGAATATCAAGTAAAAACTCTCATGGAAGCGAACATTTCCGAAGGAAATAATCGGCATAACCCCTACAAGCTACCCAAGTTGTCTTTCTGCGTAGCTCCCGAAACCACAGGCGGAGCGTTACGGGGTTTTCTTCGCGGTAATTTGGGCGCTGCCTCCGGCCTTGATCTTTTCCAGGGAAGCTTTTGCGAACTTTGTGCGCCTGGCCGACGGCGCCCCCGCTGCGAGCGCCTCCAACAGCTTCACAGCGCGGGGCGAACGTACCCGCTGAAGAACCTGCATCGCCCGCGCGTCTCGATAATCGTCCGGCGTCTGTTTTGCCGGATCCGCAATCGCCTCAAGCAGCGTACGTACGCGAAGTTGCACCTCCGCCAGGTCTGCCAGTTTCATCGCACGGGTCAGCATCGCCTCAGCCAGCACGCCCAGTTTCTTCAACTCCGCATGCGCCTTCTCCCTTACGACGAACCTGGCGTCCGCCAACTGTGCGATTAACTCCTCGATGCGCCGTTCGTCCGCACTCTTTTCCGGCTTCATCTTCCCGGCAAGCATCTGCACCGCCCTGTCCGGAACGTTCAGAAGCGCCCACCATGCCGCGTAAGCGGTTTTGGCGTTGGGAGAGGCCAGCTCCTCCCAAAGGAGATCGAACTTGTCGTCGGCGACCTCAGGCAGCGGTGGAAGCGTTATTCCGGACACGTCCCAGACAACTGCCGTCATGTCCATCGAACACGAGACAAGCCGTCTGGCGTCACGTGAGAAGGACAGGCCCGTGATACTTCCGATGTGACCTTTCAGTTCAAGCAGTTTTTTTCCGCCGGCTGCGTCGAAAAGTGTCACGATCGCATCGTCCCCCCCGACGGCTATCAATCGCCCGCCCGGCGCAAAGGCTACCATACCCAATTTCCGCCACTTCCGCGGTAGCTCTGTCGTCATTACGACCTTTCCGGAAACGGTCTCGGCAACAATTAACGAACCCTTAGGGTTTACCCACGCGCAATGCGTTCCGGACGGTTCCAGGCTGAATCTGCCGAGGATACGCGAAACTGGGGATTCCAACCGGGACATCTCCCGCCCCGTCCGCAGGTCCCAGAACCGACCAAGGGAGCCCATGCTAGTCACGGCTACGCTACCGTCGGATGAGCCGGCTGCGTAGTCCAGCCTTGTCCGGACGTGGAAAAAATTCTTTTTTGTTCCGTCGGGCAAAGACCATTTCGCTATCTCTCCCTCCCGTTCAATCGTCAGTAGCGCGCCTCCGTCGTCCGGATAGCCTACCCATATGGGCAACCTCACGGATATGCTCATCGGTGGCGCTATCGCCTTTCCGGGCGTCAGGTTCCAGACATCCACCTCTCCGCTCAGGTAACTCGCAGCGACAGAGCTGTCGTCGGGTGCGAAAGCCACCCAACTGACGCCTAACCTGCTTTTACCCGGTAAACGCTCCCTCTTTCCGGTCTCGACGTTCCACAGGCGAACGGTTCCGTCGGCACAGCCCAACACCACACGACGCGCGTCGGAAGAAAACGCCGCCATTTGGACAGCGCTGCGAACGGAGGTCTCGGCGTGGAGTTCTTTCCCGCTGGAAACATCGAACAGGCGAACCAGGCCGTCGTAACAGCCGGAGGCGATCACCTTTCCGTCCGGGCTGAATTGCATCGAATTCACGTTCGATCCGGACAGCGTGGTAAAACTCGCGACCATCTTGTTCGCCGCCCAGTCATACACGTCGAGCTTGCGGTTGTAATCCCAGGAGGCGATGAGTTTTCCATCGGGGGAAACGGCTATTGTGCGCGAACCGCGAGCACTGGTCTTGGTTCGCCACACGCGCAGGCCCGTCCGAACGTCTATTACGTCGATATATGCGTTATTGTCACCCGTCCTCGTGCGCAAATCGATTACCAGGTATTTCCCGTCCGGAGAGAATCGCATCGACCGGAGATACGGATTTGATTTCTCGTAGCTGATCGTATGGAGGACGGAAGCTTTCCAGGGGTTCCGCAACTCGATAATCACCTTCCTGCTGATTGTGAGGCTTTGCGCCAGGACCTTGCCGTCGGGAGAAATCGCCGTAAATCTGCTTTTGTGGGATATCTTGCGGAGCTCTTTCCCGCTGGCAAGGTCCCATTCCTTTATCTCCCGGGTACCGACCGCGGTCAGGCGTTTTCCGCCGGGCGTTATCGTCAACGCCGGCCGGATTCCCGGTGGTAACGTCAATACTCGCACGAGTTTGCCACTCGCGACATCCATCACCGACACTTTCCCTGTATTCGAATAGATCGCCAGGGTACGCCCATCCGGAGAAAAACTGCCTGCGAAAAGACGGCCCGCGGATATGGTCACCCTGCGGATCAACCTGCCGGTTCCGGCTTCCCAGAAACAAATGGAAGCGGGTTTTTCCAACCGGTTCCCGACAATCGTCGCGATAACTTTGCCGTCCGGAGAATACCCCGTCCACATGATGGGCGCCCCGTGGTAAAACCGTGGCCTGCCCATGCGGGCAATCAGCCGCGATGGACGGGTGGATGCAGAGGACGCCGGGGCGCTCTGGGCCAAACCGGTCGGAGACGTCCAGGTGAGGAGGACGGCTAGCAAACACACAAAATGACCTGGTTTCATCATGGTAACATCCTTTTCGAGTAGCGTTTCCGACGCAAGATCGCCGGGGCGATCATTTTACCGGCATGCGTCGCGAAGTCCATACCGTGAAGTCCAACCGGCCTTTCCCCTTTGTCCAACGTCAGCGGCGCTGTACTATTGCATCGCTTGATCGGAGTGCAGTAATGAACGTTCTGATTCTCCAGTTTGTGAACCCCCTGCAACCTCGTCCCCAGCCGGTGTTCTCGCATAACCTCGGCGTGCTGGCGGCCATGCTGAAAAACGAGGGTATCGAAGCCTCGCTCATCGCCCTGGGCGGATACAAGAGCGACCTGCTGCGGGAGGCGATCGTCCAGCATCGCCCGCGTGCGGTGCTGGCTGAGCTTCCGCTGCACAGCGTTTCCGCGGTGCGCAGGACTATCGTCGATATCGGCAATTCGTTCGGCCTGCCGGTGGCGGTCTGCGGGCTGTACGCGACGTGCCGGCCTAACGACGCGATCAGCATACCGTCCGTCGAGGCGCTGCTGCTGGGCGAATACGATCATTCGGGCGTGGCGCTGATGAAGGCGTGGCGCGATCGCGCGGACCCCGCCGGCTTGCCCGGAACGTGGATTCCGACGCGAAAGGGTATCGTCAAAGGTCCGCTGCCGCACCTGGTGGAAGACCTCGACTCGCTCCCGGCGCCGGACCGCGGGTTGTTCGATTACGCACGGATCGTCGAGGCGACGAAAGAAGCGTCTTTCAAAGTCGCCCGGGGCTGTCCGCTCTGGTGCGCGCAGTGCTGCAACGACTGGTACATGGACCTCTACGAAGACAAGGGCACGTTCGTCCGCCGGCGAAGCGTATCCGGCGTGCTGGACGAAATCGCCGAGGTGCTCGAAACCTTCAGCGGCGCGCAATCCGTGGCGTTCTACGATCACTGCTTCGCGATGGACCTCGACTGGCTGAGCCGATTCGCCGACGGGTACGCCGGCAGGTTCACCCTGCCTTTTCGCTGCCACGTCCACCTGAACCATATGACGGCCGAGACGGTCGAACTGCTGAAGCGGGCGCGCTGCCGATGGGTGCATACGCACGTCGGAGCGGGCAGCAGGTTCGTCCGCGAGGAAATTCTCACGATGCAACTCGGTGGGAAAACCATGATGCAAGCGGCGAAATTGCTGCGAAGCGCGGGAATCCGCCTGGTTGCGGAAGTGTTCGTGGGCGCTCCGTACGAGTCGGAAATCACCATCGAGGAAACGCTGGAAATGCTCCGAAAGCTCGAAGCTCACGAAGTGCATCCGCGGTCCTTTTACCCGCTGCCGGGAACGCGGGCTGCGGAACTTTGCGCGGAGAACGGATGGATCCGTAGCCGCGGCGACGAGGATTACTGGGCCGGTCGAGGCGTTCTGGACATGCCCTCCATGTCACCGGAAAACGTGGACGCGGTGGTGCAGAAGTTCTCTTCGCTGATGAAAAAACGGTCCCGCAGCGCCCTGCGAAAATCGCTCGGTAAAATCCGCGTCGCACAGAAAAAAAACGCCCTCGGACTGTCCAAACGCCGCAACGGACGGTAACGGGATGGCGCGAAAAAATGATTGAATCGTTCTACAAGAAGGCCCGGCTCTTCCGCGCATGGACGAGCAGGCATCCGATCTGGTGCGCCTGGCAGGTAACGTACCGGTGCAATTTTCGTTGCGCGTTCTGTGGATACTGGCACGACCCGCTCGGCCAGAAGAGCGAACCAACGGTGGACGAGTACAGGCTCGGCGCGCGGAAGCTCGCCTCGTACGGATCGCTGCTGGTCTCGCTGGCGGGCGGCGAACCGCTGCTGCGAACCGACCTGCCGCAAATCGTTCGCGCCGTCGCCGAGTATCACCTGCCCTTCGTCACGACCAACGGATGGCTTGTAACGCCGCAACTCGCCGGGGAGATCATGGCCGCCGGATGCTGGGGAGTGTACGTGAGCGTCGATTACGCCGATCCGCAAAAACACGACGCCAGGCGTGGCATGGACGGCGCGTGGGACCAGGCGTGGCGGGCGGTGGAAATGCTCTCGTCGGCGCGCCGATACGATTACCAGCGGGTGAACGTTATCGCCGTACTCATGAACGACAACCTGGACGACCTCCAGACGCTCGCGCAGATGGCGCTCGAGCGGAACGCCTACTTCATGGTCCAGCCTTACGGGCATCTCAAGACCGGCTCCCGCGCCCACGCGCACGACGGAGGGGCGGTCGCCCCGCGACTGCTGGAGCTGCACGCAAGGCAGAGAAACTTCCTGTCGAACCGCAACTACCTCCGGCGATTCGATGAGTTCCTCCAAAACGGTATCGCCGGGTGCAGGGCGGGTGAATCCTTCTTCAATATCGACTCGACGGGCGATGTAGCCATTTGCGTGGAGTGCAGGGACCGCCCGGTGGCGAACCTGCTTCGGCACAGCCCGCAGGTAATCCATCGACGATTGCGCGAAGCGTCCAAGTCCAATGCGTGCCGGGCGTGCTGGTACAACTGCCGTGGAGAAATCGAGAATCTCTATCGCCCGCTCGGACTGTGGCAGCAGTTACCGACGTTTTTCTTCGATCGCGGCGAAGCCTGCGGAAAAATGGGACGCTGGTAGTAACTTGAAACCAATAACAGAATGAACCACAAAGAGCACAAAGGGCAGAAAGGGAAAATACCAAACAAAGATTTTCTCTGTGTTTCTTTGTGATCTCTGTGGCAAAAATTTTTGTTATGGGTTTTTAATTACCGGCAAAAATCGCCAGGCCCGATGCGATATAATACCGGGCGACGTTTTGGAGGAAAATGTACGAATGAATTCGATTCTGCGCGCGGTACATCATCACCGTCCCAGGCGGGCGCTGTTGAAGCGGCTGATATGGGCCGCTGCACGCTCCTGCGCGATGAGCGGACTGTATCCGGGCAAACTCGGCGACCACTGGCTGAGAGTCGAACGGAGGGACATGCCCATAAAGGGGCTGGGTGAAGAATTCCTCGGCCTCTCGATCGCCCACGTCTCGGACCTGCATTGCAGCCCGATTGTCCGGGAAAGATACCTTCGTCAATGCGTCGGGAAGGTCAACGAGCTGGAGGCCGATTTCGTGGCGATCACCGGCGACTTCATCACAGGTCCAAGACGGTACGCCCGGCGGGTCGCCGGTATCCTCGGAGAGCTGAGCCCGAAAATAGCAACCATCGCCTGCCTGGGCAACCACGATTACGGCGTCCTGACACGGGGAGGGCTTGGCGGCACGCGCGGGCTGGCCGATTACACAGCCGAGCGATTGGGCCGGGTCGATATCTTCGTGATGCTCAAC
>JAJRYB010000109.1 GCA_024275995.1 Planctomycetota bacterium
CGAGGCGCCGGACGTTCAGCCGGGACGGATTCTCGATTTACCCCTGTCACGCCTCAATAACCTGCGACGCAGCGTGTTCAAGGACATCCTCGCAACCTGCGAGAAGCACAATAACGTTCTGATCAACACGCACGCCACGTTCCGCTGGCGGCACGGGCTGTTTTATGCGTTCGATCACGACCAGATGGTCGCCCTGAACGCCGACCTTTACGTGGCGATGGTGGACAACATTGACCGCGTTCACTATCGGCTGGTGAGGGACGCCCACGCCGATCACACACTCAAGGATCTGATGGTCTGGCGCGAAGAGGAAATCCTGGCGACCGAGCTGGTCAGCCAGATTGTCCGCGGGCACGGCTGCTTCTACGTGTGCGCACGCGGAGATGACGATTCGACCGCACAGACGCTGCTGCGGATGATGTTCCGGGCGTACATGAACAAGGCGTACCTGAGCTTCCCCATGTCGCACGTGAACGGCTCGGAGAAGATAATCTCGGAAATCGAAGGCTTCCGACGCGAGATGAAACGCCTGTTCATCTGCTTCGATCCGGGCGACCTGGAGGAAAAGTATCTTGCCGCCCTCGCCATCGAGGCGGCCAAGGGAGGCCATCGCACCATAGAGGTCGGTCCGATAGATGCACGCGCGGTGCTGGAAACACATCAGCTACTGGACATCATCCCGGACATCGACGGGCAGATATACGCGCGTGACTTCAAGCTGATCGACCAGTCTGACATGATCATTTCGCTGGTGCCCGCCCTGGAAGGCGGCCGTCCCGGACTGTCCAGCGGCGTCGAACGCGAGTTGCAGCACGCGCACGAGGCCACCAAGGACGTGTTCGTAATCTGGCTGCCGGAGTCGGAACCTTCCCCGTTCGTTACGGAAACCGCGACGCGGATTTTCAGGTCACTCGCCGATGCGTGCCGGTTCTTCCAGGACAGCGATTACTCCCCCCCGCCACCCGGTGGAACATTATTTGCCTAAGAGCCTTCGAGGGTGCAGTTCATAATCACAGGCAAAACGATCCGCGATAAAATCCGAATGAAAAAGCACAGCCGCCAATCCCTTCGACACACTGCGGGAATGGATGCATCGATACGTACCATGAAGATGCGTTGTCATTTCGCGTCGATTATCCTTGACGGAATCAGCATTAATGCCGCAAAATTCGAGCGCCGCTGATTTCGACAGGCCTTCGCGAGCGATTTGGCTTAGCTGGCGCATCGATGCACAACGTGAAGATACTTTGCCGTTGTGCATCGATTGTCGTTGACAGGATCAGCTGGCTGGCGTATCAAGGACCGCTGGATGTTTTGGCTATGCGCCAGGTTCGTCGAAGCACCGGTGCTTGACATTCCTGGCGCCCTATTGAGACGGAAGGAGAGCGTAATGCGTGCATTGATCCTGGCAGCATGTGCCGTGGTGTGTTCGAGTGTCGCCATCGCGGAAGACAAGGCGACTGTCGATGCCGTGTTCCAGCAGGGGAGCAACCAGTACAAAGGGTGCGAACTCATCGACCCGTGGAACACAAAGGTCAAACGCAAGACTTTCACCATAAACCGTATGACTATCCGCTTCGGCGAGCTGGTGTTACCAGGAAAGAACGTCGTCGTACAGTCAGCCCGGCTGGAGATGCGCTTCACGGAAGAGGGATGGGGCAGGATCTCCAATGCGAGTCTCGCCATGCACGACGCGCAGGAAAAGGACGGCAAGGCGCTGGCGGTCAAGGAATATCGCAATCGCAAGATCGACGGCAAGAGTCCCAAGAAGAGGTGGATCGCATGGAACATACCCGTATCCGTGGTCAAGCGGTGGATTGCAAACCCGGCGTCGAACAAGGGGCTGCGCTTCGCGGTAACTCCCAAGTAAAAACACCCGTTCGGCTTCAGCTTCTATGGCCCGACGGGCCCGTACGCAGCGATGCGTCCGCGGCTGGTGATTACCTATACGTTCGAGGGTAAGGCGGCCCCCTTCTTCCCCGAGATCGCCACCCCGACGGACGGCAAGACCTTCGGCCCGCAATTCACCCTCGGGTGGAAGAAGAAGCGATGGGACCCCAACGGGACGGACGTAACTTACGAGGTCGCCATCGCTCCTGAAGGAGGCAAGTTCACGACCGTCGCCAAAACCGACGCTTCCGCGGGCAGCGTGGCTCTTGATACGACGAAGCTGGACACGCTCAAGCGATACCGCCTCCGCATGCGGGCGGTCGATCCGGGTGGTCTGGCCAGTGATTGGGTGGCAGCCCCGGGTGCGTTCCGCGTCAGCCGCGATGAATACGTGGTGTGGGTCGCCGATTCGGTTACCAAGGTGCAGCGCGGCGTCAATCCGCCGGAGGGCAAGGTAGCGGTGAGCCTGGGAGCGGCGCGCAACGAGTACGAGTCCTTCCAGATCGTGGTTACGGGGCTTTCCGACATCAAGCAGGTCGATATGACCATCGGTGAGTTCAAAGGTCCCGGCGGCGCGGTGATCCCCGCTTCGTCAGCGAAACTCTTCCGTGTCAATTACGTGGACTGCGAGGGTCAGGGCTGGCTGCCCGATTCGATGGTGCCGTTTGTGGACCCCAATACGAACAAGCGCATCGGTGGCAAGTTCGGTGCGCCGTTCGACGTGTCAGGCGGGACAAACGTATCCGTCTGGGTGGAGCTGTACGTCCCGACCGATGCCCGTCCGGGCGTGTACACAGCTACTCTCGCCGTTACGGTGAACGGAAAGCCTGCGGCGCAGGTGCCGGTCAAGCTGGAGGTCTGGCCGGTTACGCTCCCCAAGACCACCACGCTGGAAACTTACATGTGTCTCCACCCGCAGTACCCCCCCAACTACCCATACTTGAAGAGCCTGCACAAACACCGCATGGACGTCTGGTTCATCACCCTGCCGGACAAAAAGGATTGGCTCAGCCTGAAACGCGACGACAAGGGCAACGTGACCGTCCAGTGGAGTGCGAAATACGACAAGATGCTCGACGCCTATTTCGACGGTTCGATGTTCGAAGACGGCGTGCCCGGAAAGACCTACCTGTTCGGCTACGGGCAATGGAAGCTGCTGGGGACGCTGAAGAAAAGCGACAAGGACCGCATAGCTATTTTGAAGCAGTTCCAGGAGCGCTACGCCAAGAAGCCCTGGATCGATAAGGTGGCATGGTTCTTCATCGACGAGCCTAGTGCAAAACCGTCAAGCATAGCCTACTGCGTGCGCGTGGCGAAGCAGATCAAGAAGTATTCGCCCAGCATCAAGATGCTGCTGACCACGGGCTACAAGAAAGAGCTGGTGGGATTGATCGATATATGGGATCCCATTCTCGATCACGAGGTTATCAACTGGAACTCGCCCGGGCCCGACGTGTACCGCGACGAGGTGAAAAAGGGCCGAAAGGTTATCAACTGCATCACCGTCATGTCGAACTCGCCCACGACGCCCAACCTGTTCATCCATCACAAGGGTATGAACACGCGCATCTGGACCTGGGTCACCTACAACCTGGGCATGCAGGGAATCGAGTTCTGGAACACCGGGGCGGCGCCGTCGGTGACCAAGCCCAAAAAGTACGGAGCGGCCTGGGGCGACGGCAGCCTGTTCTACCGCGGTCTGCCCAAGGAACTGGGCGTACCTGAGGAAATCGCCCTTCCGTCGATCCGCCTCAAGATGCTGCGGGATGGTATCGAGGACCATGAACTGCTGAGCATGCTCAAGAGGAAGGACCCCGCCCTCGCGCAGAAGCTCAGCCGCATGATGGTCCAGGCGACGAGCAGCTATGACGGCACGTTCAAGGCGCCGGTGCAGCGCGTCAGCTACAACTGGAACACGGACGGCAAGGGAGATCGCAAGGTTCCGGGCTACATCATCTGGGAATCCAGCGCCGAACGATTGAACGCAGCCCGCAAGGCGATTGCCGACGCCCTGGCGGAGAAATGAGCCGGAAGGGCTCTTGTCCGAGGAATGAACAAGCAAAGGACGCATCGGGAAACGGACCGAAACGACGGGCCGCCACGGCTGTACAGCGTCGCACACATGCCGCGAGTGGACGCCCACGTCCATCTCGGCGACAGTGGCGACGCCCGGCGGTTCCAGGGCGCCATGACGCGCGCCGGTATTGCCCTCGGCATCAACCTGTCTCCCTCACGCGAGATGATCGCCGGCACGGCAAACGCGGGCAGGCGGACAAAAACTCGCATCCTGCACGCGCCGGGCACATACCGGATCGACAAGGGGCTGCGGTGGAGCCGAAAGGACCTGGAGTCCTTCAAGGCCGCTGGCTGCGTGGGCACCAAGATCCTGTGCAAGTACCAGAGCGGCCTTAACCGCAAGGCCATTGTCAGCAAGGTCAAGGCCCAGGAGCAGTTGGGCGGCCTGCCGCTCTGGGTGCACGTGGTTGACCCGCCGCGTCCGGGCTTCTGGCAGCCTGGTTTCTGGGACCGCATCCATGACGCGGAAAAACTGATCCGCGACCATCCGAGTTTACCCGTCATCATGGCCCACGGTTTCTGGCTCATGATCGATGACAAGGGGCTCGACGTGCTGGCCGGCTTTTTCGACCGCTATTCGAACCTGAATGTGGACCTCAGCGCCGTGTTCCAATGGTGGGATCCGCCCCAGCCCAGCTATGACAGGCTGCGTGACTTTATGATTACTTACGCAGACCGCATCCTCTACGGCACGGACGCCACCGCCTCGCATGCAAAGAAACGATACTACGAGAACACTCATCGCATTCTCGAAACGCGCGGCCGGCGGTTGAACGGCTTTTTCCCCGCGGACAGTCAAACCTATATTCGCGGGTTCGGCCTACCCAAAGAGACACTCAATCGGATATACTGGTGGAACGCGGCGCGACTGATCCCCCGCGTGGCCGAGGCGTTGAGCGAGTTGGGATGGGGCGCCTCAAAAGAGCGTTTCCATTCACTACCTGCGGGGTTAGATATGACGATAACAACGGGCCTGACGAACTGAATAACAAGCCACCGCGAAACAGGAGATGATGAAATGAAACAGAGCATGTATACCTGCCTGGCGTTTCTCGCTATTTCCCTGACGATCCACTCGACTGCTCTTGCGGAAAATCGGATTGTGCATGACATTTTCGTCGACGGCAAGCTGGCTCCGGGCGTCAAGCTGACCGGCGGAAAGGTAAAGGGCAAGGAAATCCATACCGTCGCCATCGGCCAGAAAGCCTGGGCCGATCCTATGTTCCAACTTCGCGGATTGAACATCGACATCTCCAAGGTCGATCTGGCCCAGATTCATGTGCGAATCGTAACCACGGGGGGCCTTGTGAACAAACCCTCCTACGCCGACGTGCAGGTTTACATGCGCAAGGGCCCCGCAGTCCACGTCAAGCAGTTCCCCTTCCGCTCGTGGCAGAAGAACAAGCCCGATTACATGATGAAGTCCCTGGAGCACATCGGCAGGCAATACGCCAGGACGCCCAAGGGCAAGACCTTCGGAGCCATTACCGGCTTGGGCATCAAAGCCAGCGGCGGTTTTGCGATGCGGTTGAGCAAAATCCAGATCCTCATCGACAAGTCCCTGGATGACAAGTACCCCGATGATCCCAAGGCCGATGCCAACTGGAAAGGCGGGAAGATCACCAGTGTGTTCGCCATCGGCGGTTCGGAACGTCTGTTGCAGAACCAGAAAGACAGCCCCCTCAAGGCGGGCAATTCCGTATGGAAGAACGGGGAGATTCACCTCGCCGGCGCTCGCAACGAGACGGTAGCCTTCCAGGTCATCATGCAGGCGGCGCCCGGCGAGAACGGTATTAACGGAGTGAATGTCAAGTTCACCGGCGTGCGGAAGGGCCCTGATCGCATCGACAACGCCAAGGTCAAGAATCCCAACGATCCCTACGACTACGTGGGCCGTCACATTCAGTTGTACCGCACCCGGTACGTGCTGTATTCCAAACCACGGCGCGGGAAGGCTTCCGGTACGACGGACAAGTACATTCCCGAAATCCAGATTCCATTCGAGGCAAAATGGGGCGGCGCGCCGTTTCCCATCTTCCCCGGTAAAACCCAGGCGGTGTGGGTCGACATCTACATCCCCAAGAACGCCGTCGCCGGGCTTTACACGGGGCAGGTGGACGTTCAGGTCGCCGGTCGAAGTATCAAGCGGCTACCGGTGAAGCTGACGGTTCAGGATTTCAGCCTGCCGAATAAACCGACGGTTGTCAGCGCGATGCTCGGGTATCCCTCCTCCAAACACGGCGCCAAGACGCCCGAGGAAAAATGGGAACTGGAGAAAACCTATCGTCAATTTTTCCGTCGCAACCATACCGAGCTGTTCCGGGGCTTCAGGCCTGGAACGAACGAGAAGGTTCTCCAGGATCCCAAGAGCTGGCTTCTGCGCAGCGGTGATATTTACATGGCCAGGTACGGCTACGAAGGTCCGGGCGAGGGCGTTGCGACCACGTTCATCTTTATCTGCATGTATGGGGGCGGACTGAAGCCCTTCGGCGGGCCGGGTATCTCCGGTACCGAGGAAGATTGGCATCGCGGCCTGTTGAAGTACTTCACTGCCGCCCGGAAGTACGCCCCCGGCGCCACCCTGGTCTACTACGTCTGGGACGAGCCCAGCCATGACTTCAAGGGAGGTATCCCCGCCTTCACCAAGTGGTTCAACCGATACCCGGGACCGTTTGTCGATTCTTTCAACAAGAAATACAAAGCCGACATCAAGCTCTATTCCAGCGTCAATGCCACCGTCGAGAGGCAGGTGCCCCTCATGGACATCTACACGGCCAAGAGTCGCAAAGCGGCCCTGGAGATCGCCAAGCGCGGCGACATCTGCGCCAAGTGGAACGGTCCCCAGAGCATCGGGCATCCCGCCTCGGCCTTGCGAGTGGTGGGCTGGCAGGCCTACTACTACAAGAGTTCTTTTTGGTGGATGTGGCATGCGGTCGCGTACGGTTACCCCTTTGACGTCTATCGCAATGTCAATAACTTCCGGAATCAGTACGGCGAGAACCTGCCGGGCTTCGGCATGTTTGTCTATCCGGGGACGGACACCTTCTTGCCCAAACGCAGTCCCGGCCTGAAAGGCCCGGTGCCCGGGACGCGTTTCTTCAACTGGCGGCAGGGATTCATCGACGCCGAGTACTTGAGTCTGGCCGCCAGGAAGAACCCCGAAGCGGTACTGAACCTGGTCAAGGACATGGTGTCCGGAACCAGTATCAACAGTGGCCTGCCGGGCGAAAAGACCAGTTCCGGATACCCGACGACGGAAGCTCGCTACGTCGCCGCCCGCGCCAGGCTGGTGAAGATAATCCTGGGGCAGTAATTATTCCTGCAGGCGGCTCCGAGGATGGGTGCGGGGCGAAGAATGGATGTGGCGTGTGCAATGGTTATTGATCCTTACGACAGTTCCTGCTCTTTCATGCGCCGAAATCCCGACCGATGAAACACTGAAGATCGGCAACTGAATGACGTAGCGTATAACCATGAGGATATTTCTGTGAAGCCGAGTCGCCGTCGCATTCGCCCCACCCCCACCACGCGTTACCTTGGTAATCCGCACAAGGGGTGCTGCACCTTTCAGCACTTCAATGGCGACCCCCTCTTTCCGGATAACCAGTGGCTCGAATCGGGACCCACCAGCTTTCCCGATCGTGTCACCCCCGGCGTGATCCCGGGGTATCTTCCGAGCACGGTGGCCTACTGCCGCTGGTTCTGGAAGACGATCGAACCGGAACCGGGGCGATACGACTTCACCGTGATCGAGAAGTCCCTGGAACTCTGCGCTCAGCGCGGTCAGACGCTAGCCGTGCGACTCATGCCCTTCGGGAGCGCCAAGGCCCAGCCGGCATTACCCGATTGGTACATGGAGCGTCATGAGACGCATCGCTGGATCATCCCCTGGTCCGGGAAAGAGATACGGATACCCGACCACAATTCCGAGGTGTATCTGCAGAAATGGGGTGACGTGCACCGCGCTTTCGGCGAGCGGTTCGATGGCCATCCCCTGCTCGAGAGCTATGACGTGGCGTATGCGGGGCCTTGGGGCGAAGGGGCAGGACAGTGCGCGTCGCGTCAGCATGAACGCTTCGCCACCATCTACGCACAAGCCCTGCCCCAGACGCCGCTACTGTCCCTGTTCACCCTGGAACAACTCAGGGTGGGCGTCCGGTCCGGTTTTGGCTGGCGCATCGACTGCTTCGGGGATGCCTCAGCCGGCTGCGCCCCGGCCGATACCCATACGCCACTGCCTCTCTCCTATGATCACATGTTCGATGTCTATCCCAAGCATCTGGCGTTGGCCGACGGGCAGGATGTCTGGCGCCGGCGGCCGGTCTTCTTTGAAACATGCCATCATCCCATGGGGTGGTTCGAGACCGAGCGGGATCTGGAGTTCATCCTCCAGCAGGGGCTCAAGTACCACGGTTCCTACTTCATGCCAAAGCAGACCTACCTGCCCGACCCGTGGCTGGACGATCTGAAGGACTTCTGCCGGCAGCTCGGGTACCGGTTCGTGTACCGGCAGGCGACCGTATCGAAACGCGTGCGTCCGGGGAGCAGCTTCCATTTCGATACCTGGATCGAGAATGTCGGCGTGGCGCCGATCTATCGCGAGTACGCCTTCGCCCTGCGTTTCCGCCAAAACAGTCAGGAGATAGTGCATATCCTGGACGACGTGGATATCCGCGGTTGGCTGCCCGGCGATGCCTGGATCGAGCAGCGCGTGAGGTTGCCCGAGGCCATCAAGCCCGGCGTGGTTCAACTGGCCGCAGGCCTGGTGAGGCGTGACACGAAGCAGCCGCGGGTGCGCTTTGCCGTAGAGGAGCAGTTCCCCGAAGGATGGGTAGACCTGGGAGGGATCGAGGTTCTGGGAACCCGCCGGACGCCACGGACGAGGAATGACTGAATGTTCACGGAAACCGAGAAGATCGCCGGCATGAGTACGAACAAATGGATCGCGGTTCCGACATACTGGACGTACCCCTCCGATGCGCCGGGGGAAGAGCGGTTTGCCTTTGACCACCCGACGCCGCTGGACGAAAACGGGACCATCCAGCGCATGTTGGACAGTTTCCTGTCTCTGGAAGGCAGGTTCCGTGTATTGATCGTCCTGGGGGTAACCAACCCCGAGCTTAATCAACGTGCACACGACAAGGTGACTTCGCTGTTGGTCCCGTACACGGACAGGCTTTCGATCTACCTGGTCTCGGCGGTTAACCTGGATACGATCAACAACCAACTGTCCGATCCTATCCTGGATTTGGTCGGCTACGGTAACATCCGTAATGTGCAGTTGGCCGTACCGTATATCCTCGGCGCAGACGTGGTCATCGGGATCGACGACGACGAGATCGTCGATGATCCGAGGTATTTGGAGTACGTGGATCGGTACGCGGGGGCGGAGGTGGACGGGGTGCCCGTCGGTGGTATGGCCGGGCCGTACTTTGACCGGTCAGGCGAGTACCGCATCGGAGGCGCTGAAGATCTCGGGGCGCTGAAGAACGTGTTCCTCAAGAAGAACTACTTCATGAATGAGGCCTTGAAGAAGTTCATGGCCGAAGCCGGGGCCACGGGGATCGTGAAATCCAACGTGGCGTTCGGCGGGAACATGTGCATGTTTCGCGACACCATCGCCAAAGCCTGTCACGACCCGTATATCCCCCGCGGGGAGGATTATGATTATGTCATCAACGCCAAGATGGAGGGCGTGACCTTCTTCTTCCAGCCGGCGATGAGCGTCGTTCATCTTCCACCGGACTCCACGGGGTCGCAAGCCGGAGATAAGCTCAGCAAGCTCATCTCTGATATCCGCCGGTTTACCTACATGCAGGTCAAGATGGCCTACCACGCCAGGCACTTTCCGGAGGAACAATTTGATAGGGACTACCTGATGCCGTATCCCGGTCCCTATGCCGAGGAGACGTTGGACCTTCCTGCGCATGGCGTGGAGGCCTTGGATGAGGGTTATCCGGAGTTTCGCCGGGAGGGTGGGAGCCCCGAGGCCGTGGTGGATGAGGCCGTCGCGACCGCACAGGCAAAGGTTAAAGAGTTTTTCGACTATCGCCGACAATGGAAGACGGCGTTGGCTGAAATGGACGCCAATCCGGAGTTAATGAGCGCCGCGGAGAGATTCCGTGTCTGACGGAGCGAATTTCATCAGGGACACCCAAGGAACCGCGAAGAGAAATGAAGGAGTAGCACCGCATGATACTCGACTGCCACGTCCACATGACCGACCCAACTTGCGATACAGACGACCTGTGCGCCAAGATGAAGCAGGCCGGAGTCGATGGTGGAATCATACTGTCCAGGCCCCCGGATGCCTACAGCCGGTCCGGCGGGCTGGAGGCTCGCGAGCCTCTTGATCGAATAGACGACGTGCTCGCAGTGTGCACAGGCGATAACAGTCTCTTTCCCTTCTTCTGGATAGATCCGACCGAAGACGGCGCCGTAAAGCAGGTTGACGCGGCGGTCGACCGGGGAATGGTTGGCTTCAAGGTCATCTGCAATCATCATTATCCGGGTGACAAACGCGCCATGAAGACGTACGCCGCCATCGCCGAGGCGTCAAGGCCAATCCTGTTCCACTCCGGGATCCTGTATGACGCCCCCGTGGCGTCGTCGCAGTATTGCCGCCCTGCCGGCTTTGAGTGCCTGCTTGAAATACCGGATCTGCGATTTGCGCTTGCGCACATATCCTGGCCATGGTGCGACGAACTGATAGCGGTATACGGCAAGTCCCGTCACGTTAAGACCCGTGCGGAAATGTTCGTGGACACAACGCCGGGTACGCCGGCGATATACAGGCGCGACGCCCTGACGAAGCTTTTCACCGTCGGCTTCGACGTGGGAGGCAACGTGCTCTTCGGCACAGACAGCGGAACCCGGGAGTACAGCATCGCGAATGCTGAAGGATGGATAGCCCGCGATCGCCAGATACTTGGCGATATCGGCGTGCCCCAGGAGACAATCGACGCCGTCTTCTCCGCCAACCTCGAACGATTCCTGGGCATCAGTCGCTGCGACAGTGCCTAGCGGAGCGGTTCCGCGGAAAGAGTGGACCGCCCACCGAAAAACGCAAATATCGATGCACGAAGGGCGCACGGCCGGGGATCGCTACGACTGCTTCGCAACATGCTGTCCGGCAAGATTTCGTGGAAAAACTGCCTGGAAACGAGTCAGCCCCTTCAAAATACCGTGATAAGTGGTAGAGAATACGCTCTTCTTAATAAAGCTGGACGTAGCCGCTTTATGGGAAAGTGACCTCTCGGGCCTGTTTGGTGGCTTGACAGAACAGGCTTGTCGGGGTATGATCATGTACATCGATGCGCTGTCTGTATGCACGGATGCTGGCTGCTTCGTGGTTTGGGATCGATGTAAACCGTACATTGGAGAAAATCGCTCACATGAAGAAAGACTTCAAATACAAGCAGATTTACATGGGCCTGCGAGAGAAGATTCGCAGTGGAGAATACAGCCCGGGCTACAGACTCCCCAGCCAGCGCCGCCTGATTGCCGATTACGGCGTCAGCCTGGCTACCATCACTTCCGCGCTGCACTCGCTTGTGCGGGAAGGCCTCATCGTTACCCATCCCGGACAAGGCACCTTCGTCGCCGACAGAAACGTCTCCGATAAAAGCGCGAACCGCAGGAGTTCCCGGATCACCCTGGGACTGTTCATACCGGGAATATCGAGTCATCCAAGCGGCATGTTGAAAGGCGTCTACGAAGAGGCCAATGAGACAGACGCAAAACTGGAGTTTATCATCTTCCATGGCGAAGCCGAAAGACGACAACGATGCAAGGAAGTGCTCGACGGGAAGATCAAGGTGGACGGCTGTCTCATTCTGCGCCTGCCGGGATACGACGATGTCGTGAATGCCCTGAGAGAGAGGGACTTTCCTTATATCATTATAGAGTCCCCCTGCGTGCATGAGGGGATGAACCAGATTCTGATGGACCACAGGAAGGGCGCGGAGATCGCCGTCGGGCATTTGATCAAGCATGGACACGAGCGTATTGCCTACCTCGGCCCGGTGAGAACAAACGAGGAAGGCGGACCGAATTATTGGGTCCAGGCCAAATTCGAGGGATACTGCAACACCTTGAAAAATGCGGGGCTTACGTTGGATCCCGCCCTCGTGGTGGAGACGCCGTCCGATTCTTACGAGGATGCCTGTCGCGGCACGAAGACACTTCTGGAACGGGCCGAGTTTTCCGCTCTCTTCGCAAACATCGACATTTTCTCCCTTGCCGCTATCGACGTGCTGCGTGCCGAGGGGAAACGGATTCCGCAGGACGTGGCGATCACCTCGTTCAGTGCGGACGAGAACACGGACATGGCCAGCGAAAAGTACAACGTATCGGGCATGTGTGCGCCCAGAATCGATATCGGCCGGGCCGCCGTTCGAGCGCTGACTCACATTATCGACCGAAGCGTTCCACGAGATATTCCGTACGTCGAGGAATTACCCATGACGTTCCTTCGGCGTACATCCTGCGGATGTGCCTAGGCTCGACGAATGAAATGATCGGCAGCAACGGGGGCACTCCCGCTCGCAGGCTACGATTCACCAAGTGAATATATAATGACACCCAAGACCCTGATTCAGTGGCAGCGACACCTCCGCGAACACTTCGACGCCGGGCGAGTGCTGGCTGACATCGAGATGTTCTACAGTCTGGCCAGATGGTGTTCCACCGCCAGGTTGCACACACTCGCGAACAAGCTGGTCGAGACCATGAAGGAACGGGGCTTCGCCGACGCCGAGGTGCTGCACATGCCCGCCGACGGAGTAACGCGCTACGGCGGGTGGGTCATGCCCATTGCCTGGAGCCCCCGCGCCGCCACACTCGATCTTGTCGCCCCGACGCACGCACGCCGGCGACTGGCCGACTACCGCGAGAATCCGCATCAACTCCTGATGTTCAGCGGCCCGACGACCGAGACCGGCGCGATCGCCGAGCTTCTAGCCGTCTCCGCTCCCCCAACCCCCTCGGAATTGCGCCGCGTCAAAGGCAGGATCGTCCTGCTCGCCAATTCCCCGACCATCCCGGTTACACAACGTCTGTTCGACGCGGGGGCGGTGGGCGTCGTCACCGATCACGTCATCAGGATCCCCGGCGTCAAGGAGGGGAAATATCTCGACCAGGCGGTACAATACCACAATTACAGCCTGCCGCCCTGGCGGGTGCCCAACGGTCGGCGAGGATTCGGCTTCGCACTTACTCCCGAAACAGGACGCCGCGTCAGGCAACTGCTCGACGGCGGCGAACCGGTGCGCCTCCGGGCAAAGGTCGATGTCGAAATCGGCGACGGAACGATTCCCGTCATCACCGGACGCGTTCCGGGCCGATCGAGCCAGGAAATCCTGTTCACCGGGCATATCGATGAGCCGGGCGCCAACGATAACGCCTCCGGTCCGGCCATGGCGCTGGAAATCGGACGCGTTTTGCTGGACCTGAATAACGGTCGCAAAAACCCGGTCATCGAGCGGGGCTTGCGGTTCTTCTTCTCCGTGGAAGTCCGCGGGATGCAGGCGCTGATGAACGAACGTCCCGACCTGTTCAGTAATGGCGTGCTGGGAATCAACCTGGACATGGTCGCCAACGATCCGGAGAAGGTTCACAGCGTCCTTTCCGTAACGCCGAACCAGTCGGCGTTGCCGGACTACGGTCTGCCCTTCATGTGCAAGTGCCTGGAACCCCTTGCAGGCTACGGCAAGCACTGGCGCGTCACCATGGGCAACTTCGACACGAACGACAACGGCATGGGCGAACCGGCGATCGGCGTTCCTACCTTGATCGTGATGATGTGCCCCGACGCCGTATACCATACCAACCTCGACACGCCCGATATCTGCTCGTCCAGCGCGATAAAACACCTGGGAACGGCGGTAGGCGCCTACACCGGTTACATGGCCGGCGCGGGACCGGAGCAGATCCGGGAATTGCTGGACGTGAACTATGACTATTCGCGCAATACGCTCGCAAGCCTCGCCGCAAGATTGAGCGAAAGCGGTTCACCTGATGCGACTGCACACCTGCAATACGCTCTGACCCGAGAAACCCGTCGCCTCAACGGTCTGCTGCGACTTGCCCAACCGACGGAAGAAGACCCCACGCGGCGGAAGGCAGCCGACCTTACGGACAGGCTGGCTGAACATGCCGAAAGCCTCGATATACGGCTTCCCCAACCGGACGAGACGACCATCGACGAGGAAACCGGCTACCAGCAGCAGGCCTGCGAAGTTATCCCGCTCAAGCTGTTCCGGGGACACTTCGCCTTTGCCGGTCTGCCGGAAAAAGAGGAATGGGCTTTGACCCAAGCCATGGGCGCGCAGGGCGGCTGGGCCGCACCTGGATGGTTACAGTTGGCCTTGGCGATGTCCACAGGACGCCGGAACCTGCTGGAGATTCACCAGGCCCTGCGCTTCGAGGGCTTCAGCGTTGGGCTCGATAAGTTGTTGAATGTATTCCGGGTGCTTGCTTGCCGGGATTACGTGCGAAACTGCGCCCCCTTGCAGATCGAGCGGGCACTCGACTATCCGGAAAGTCCCGTCGGCGAGGGGACGCCTTTGGAGCGCCCTGCTACCCGCTTGCGGGAGTGTCCATAGAGAGGGATCGGCCGGTTCGGCGTTCAGCACGCCGAAGCTCGACCATGTTTTATACCACATACATCGGCAATTTTTTCCGCAGCGATGCGGGCTCCGGTAAAATCGCCCCGATATCACATCGCAGCGTGATGATAACGTGGATTGTAACTGCTGAAATAGCCAATACTTAGCGTGCCCATAGCGCATCGATATGCATACCGGACGCGCATCGAAAATTTTGCATCGATTTTTCCTTGACAGGACCCGCCTTCTGTTGTACAATGACGCACATGTGATCGAGATAGACGGCTGTGATAGTTGAATCCATCTCCTTCGCAGGCGTGCGGAAGGCCATCGTTGGTCCGGCTCGTGATAAGCACTTCGACAAAGGAGTAGAGATAATGAAGGATTTTAAAAGGAGCAGAAAAATGAAGAACTCGCTTGGTTTGGTATTGGTCGTTGTCCTCAGCCTGGCCGGTGCGAACGTGATGGCCGAGACCATCGCATGGCGCGAGGGCGGCGAATATGGTGGTGATGGCTACACGGATGTCACCACCGATGACAACCATTTCGAATCTTGGCTTGCAACTAATCGTGGAGCAGCTTGGGACCTTGCCATAAACCCGGATCGGGTTGCGATCATGGGATGGACGGATCTGTTCACCCTCGTCCCGGCAACGAGCGGCGGACTGGACATCCAAATCGACAGCGCGACCCTGACGCTGAGAGAGAGCACTAGCGGCTCGACCTATATCACATATCTCGTCCGGGTTACTACGCCATGGCTTGTGGGCGCCGCCGGGACCAATGAAATGAACACCGACGATACGCGGAGCGACAGGGGCGCCGGCACGACGTGGGCCTCCGGCGACTGGAGCAGTGCGGACTATACGACGACCAACCAGGTCGCCTTCACCCCAGCGGGCGTGAAGGGCACCGTGCACGTGTTGGATATCACCGCGTTGATGCGGGACATCTACGACAACGACTTCAATGCCGGATTTGCTTTCATAGTTCCCTCCCCTGGTTCGGGGGTACTCAACCTGTACTCGTCTGAGGCTAACTACGATGGTGGTAGGCTTGATTACCGCCCGGCGCTTGATATGGAATACCAGTACATTCCCGAGCCGGCGACGATGAGCCTGCTGGCGATCGGTGGAATCGGTATGCTGATCCGCAGGAAACGACGCGCATAGTTTTTGAGGCTTGCTTTGCTTATCCGTTCCGCGCCGGCGCTTGGTCTCTTTGAAAGAAGGGACGCGAGCGCCGGTGGCGGCGCGGTGCGTTCTCGGCGCGATTGCGTGACCAACCCGGGCCGACAAAGTAGTAGTAGTAGGGCGTGCAACTCGTTGCACGCGAGTAGTAGCTGTATGCCTCGTTGCTCAGTATTGATTATGGTCAAGAACAGCCTGTCCAGTTCCCACCGTCCGTTACGGATGACTGACGCCGGCCCGCGAAAGCAGGGTCATGAAGGGAAACATCCCATGGAATCAGCACGGAATGGGACGAAGGGTTTCACGCTGATAGAACTTCTGGCCTGCCAGCCGAAGCCTGTAAGGCGGAGGCAAGCTCAATCAGGTTTCACCCTGATAGAACTGCTGGTTGTCATCGCCGTCATCGCCCTGCTGGTCAGTATTCTCGTTCCGAGCCTGAGTAGCGCCAAGGAACTGGCCCGGAGCGTCCTGTGCAGGAACAACCTGAGGAATATCGGCACGGGATACTGGATGTACGAGGTCGAGTACGGCGCGGTTCCGCCCCATACGATGAGCGGAAGCTATGCCCCTAACAATTGGGCCCATTACACCTGGATGCTGGTCACGGCGGGGGTTCTTGAAGGGGAAACCCTGCCGGGATATGACGGAGCCAAGGGAGAACTCTTCAAATGCCCGTCCAAAGGGATGATCAAGGACAAGTACAGGGAAGACGAGCACTGGAGGGCCGACTACTCGCCGAACGTGACGATATCCAACGGCTATAACGACGGTAATACCAACCCGTGGTTCTCTCTGTCCCGGGCACAGTCCCCCGCGGAACTCTATTTCGTGGGTGAGAACAAGAGGCGCTGGGTGGATATTCCGTATTTGGGCGGAGGGGGCTGGAAGCCGGGGGGTGCTTGGCTCTCGCGGGGCATCAGCCCCCCTGCTGAGTGGTATTCGGCTTACGAACACGAGGCGCACGTGCGTAACACCAACATGCTCTTCGCCGACAACCACGTCGAGTCCCTGCCCGGCCTGGAACCCAACGAAAGGTATGTTTACCGCGAGATACCTTGGTGGGATGACCCCATATTTGCGTGGCGGTAAGCGCGTAGCGCATACCCTTTCGTCCGGATTTTGGAGGATTCGTGACTGACATTTTCAGTTCACCGTTCAGCTTGCCGAAGTTCGACCATGTTTTATACCACATACATCGGCAATTTTTTCCGCGGCGATGCGGGTTCCGGTAAGCCCGCTCCAGCATCACATCGTAGTATGACGATAACATAGATTGTAACTACTGAAATAATCAATACTTAGCGTGTCCATATCGCCCGCCGGCGCATAGATGCGGCTATCGGGCACGCATTGGAAATCTCGCATCGATTATTCCTTGACAGGATCCGGCTTCTGCTGTACAATGACGCACAGGTGATCGAGATAGACGGCTGTGATAGTTGAATCCATCTCCTTCGCAGGCGCGTAAAAGACGCTCGTTGGTCCGGCGTGTGACGGACACTTCAACAAAGGAGTAGTAAAAGATGAGAGACTTCGTCGAAAGGAGCAGGAAAATGAAGAACTCGCTTGGTTTGGTATTGGTCGTTGTCCTCGGCCTGGTCGGCGCGAATGCCATGGCGGCCACCGTCGCATGGCGACAGGACGCCGGTAGCGGCTACACGGCTGTTGACTTCGATGACACTTTTGTCGGAACGTACGGACAGTATGGGGCCTGGGGAACCGTACTGACCACGGACAGCTCTACTGGCAGTCTTTCTACTGCAACGAGCCAGTGGTCGGGCGACTACAAAGCGGCAATACTGCTCGGTGTGAGGGATATGTTCAGCCTCGTCCCGCCGACAAGCGGCGGACAGACCATCGTTATCGACAGCGCGACACTGGGGCTGAGAGGCATGCTATCGAGCTATCTTGTCGATATCGGCACGATCTATCGCATGACGACTCCATGGCTGGTCGGTACAGCCGGGACGAACCAGACCAACGTGGACTCCGTATACAGCGATATAGCTACCAGTACTACCTGGGCCAATGGCACCATCATCAGCGAGGCAGACTGGACACAGACGAATGCGGTGGATTTCAACTATCCCCAGAGCTGGGGTGCGTCATTCACCATCGACATCACGCAGTTGATGCAGGATATCTATGACAGCGGCGTCAATGCCGGGTTCGCTATCAACGTGGCGAACAAAACGACCGGCCACAATCTAAGAGTCGGTACTTCCGAACAGGGCGGCGACTTTGGTTCCTCTTATGAGCCGACCATTGATATGGAGTACCACTACATTCCCGAGCCGGCGACGATGAGCCTGCTGGCGATCGGTGGAATCGGTATGCTGATCCGCAGGAAACGACGCGCATAGTTTTTGAGGCTTGCTTTGCTTATCCCGTTCCGCGCCGGCGCTTGGTCTCTTTGAAAGAAGGGACGCGAGCGCCGGTGGCGGCGCGGTATGTTCTCGGCGCGATTGAGTAACCAACCCGGGCCCGCGAATAGCTTGCTTTACAACAGCCCACGGAAAGCTTTCCGTGGGCTGTGAGACTGGCGCGTCTGTGAAATTGGTGCGTTTGTTTGATTCCCACCGTCCGTTACGGATGACTGACGCCGGCTCGCGAAAGCGGACCCTGAAGGGAAACATCTCATGAAATCAGCACGGAATGGGACGAAGGGTTTCACCCTGATAGAACTTCTGGTCGTCATCGCCGTCATCGCCCTGCTGGTCAGTATTCTCGTTCCGAGCCTGAGTAGCGCCAAGGAACTGGCCCGAAGCGTCCTGTGCAGGAACAACCTGAAGAATATCGGCACGGGGTACTGGATGTACGAGGTCGAGTACGGCGCGGTTCCGCCCCATACGATGAGCGGGGGTTACACCGCCAAGCCCTATGCCCACTACACCTGGATGCTGGTCACGGCGGGGGTCCTCGAAGGGGAAACCCTGTCGGGATATAACGGGGCCAAGGGAGAACTCTTCAAATGCCCGTCCAAGGGGATGATCACGGACGCGTACAGGGAAGACTCCCACTGGAGGGCCGACTACTCGCCGAACCTGGCGATATCCAACAGTTATAACGACGGCAGCGCCAACCCGTGGTTCTCTCTGTCCCGGGCACAGTCCCCCGCGGAACTCTATTTAGTGGGTGAGAACAAGAGGCGATGGACGTATGTTTCGTATCTGGGCGGATATGGCTGGAAGCCGGGGTTTGCTTATATCTGGCGGGGCATCAGCCCCCCCGCGCCCTGGTATTCGACTTACGAACACGAGGCTCACGTGCGTAACACCAACATGCTCTTCGCCGACGGCCACGTCGAGAACCTGCCCGGCATGGAACCCAACGAAATGTATTCCTACAACGAGATACCCTGGTTTGATCCCGGTTTTACTCCCTGGTAAGCATACCTTCTTCGTCCGGATTCTGGAGGACCCGTGTCTGACATTTTCAGTTTACCGTTCAGCTCGCTGAGCGGCCTGGGTGAGATCAGTGTCTCCGTTGACCCGTTTACCGGCGAGAGTTGCCTCCATATCCCCGCCGTCGTGAAGCATCCGGCCAACCCGATCCTGACGAAGGAGCACTTCTTCGCTGATATCCAGCGCCAGGTTCTTTCCGGCGCGTCGGTGGACGATCTGTCTCGGCGCCTGTATGACGTGAAGGACCTTTTCAACCCCGGCCTGGCGCACGTAGCCGGCGGCTTTGCGATGCTCGTGCGGTTTCAGAACTCCTCGCGTTTCAACGATCTGTACCTGGCGCGAAGCGCCGACGGACTGGCCTGGTCGCATTCCATGAAGGAACTCGCGTTGACGGGGGCTCCCGACAGTCCCAATGCCGAGCAGCGCCGGCAGGTCGCGCCCGACCTGCCGGAGGATACGCAGTGGTACAAGCCCATTTTCTACGATCCCCGCATCACGGAGATGGAGGACGGCTTCTACTTGATCGCCCTTGCGGCGGACTACGATACGGTCGAGCACGACGATCGGCCGTATGTCAACATCTGCGATAACGTCCTGTACAAGACAACCGATTTCGAGTCCTTCGAGTTTGTCGGAACCCTGCGTGGCGCCACCCGAAACGCAATCGTCTTCCCTCGCAAAATCGGCGATTACTACTATGCAGCCTGTCGCCCGAACACCGAAAACCGCATCCATACCGTCCTGGTGAAGTCCAGGGACCTCAAGGACTGGCAGATCGAGAAGAATCTGTTCCGCGGCGGGCATGGGTGGATGATCTACGCCGGTCCGGGCTTCCCTCCGTTTGAAACCGAAGACTACTGGGTGATGGGCGTCCACGCCGTCGAGACGCACGGCGAGCATCGCGTTCACTACCGCGCCGGCGTCTGCCTGCTGGACAAGGAATCGCTGGACGTCCTCGCCGGCCCGGTCCCTATCCTCAACCCTGATAGGCAATATGAGATGGACGGCACGGTCGATAACGTTATTTTTCCCACCGGTATCCTCTTCTCCGACGGCAGGGGATGCGGTATCAAGAGCCGCGATACGAAATGCGCCATTTACTATGGTGCGGCCGACAGCTCGATCGGCGTGGGTGTCACTACCGTGGGACGATTGATTGATATTGCCCTTGGCAAATACAACCCGCTCAGGTCGGTGTGAGAGGAAAAGTTCAAATGAATCAATGGAAGCGTTTTCGCCTGTTTCTTTCGGCCGGGCTGGTTTTCGCGCTGTGCGCCGACCTCCGGGGCGACCAGTACGTCACCCCCCAAAGCCACCCCGCGTTCGCCAGGCCGAAGTTCATCTCCACGCCCCTGGACAAGGCCTATCCCGGCCTGGAATACAATATTCGCCCGGCGATCAAGGGCGGGTATTATCCGTACACCTTCACGCTGACCAAGTCACCGGCCGGTATGAAGATCGACCCGGCCAGGGGCACCATCACCTGGATTGCGCCTGAAGAGGAAGATACGAAGCACGAAGTCGTCCTCAAGGTTACCGACGCCAAGGGTCAGACCGCCAGCCAGGCATTCCAGGTACTCGTCTCGGCGAAGGGCTTCTACTTCATCAGTCCGTCCGGTAGCGACGCCGGCGGCGACGGGTCGATCTCAAAGCCATGGCGGAGCGTTCAAAAGGCCAATCGCCCCTCGGTGGGCTTCGTCTACCCGCCCGGCGCGGTGATCTACGCGCGGGGCGGGCTGTATGGGCCGAGGGAGAAGTTCGAAGTCGGCAAGAAAAACATCAACCTGATTCGTCTCGACAAGAAGTCCCCGGCGCGCTGGATCGCCTACCCGGGCGAGAAGCCGGTGGTCGATTTCGGGTGGAGCGCCGAAAAGCGGGCCGCCGTGTGGCGCCACATCCTGAAAACCAACGTGCGGCGCAAGGCGGAAGGCAAGAGGCCGCTGCCGCTTGCAACGTCAGAGTACGGCCACCGGTTCCTGGTTAACGGCCGAGACGGCTTGTACTTCGACGGGTTCGAGATACGCAACACTTGCCTCAACACATTTCTGATATGGACCGTGAGCAACGCGACGTGGCGGCGATGCAACTTTAACCGTCTGTACTCCGACCATCGGGATAACGCCTCGTTCATTACCACCAGGACCTCCAGGCGCAGGTTTCACCCCAATCTCGTAATTCAGGACAACTACTTCCACGACCACTTCTACAAGCGCAATGAGCGCGCCGCCGGCTTATATGGCGGCGCCATGGTATTCTACTCCGTGAAGGACTCGGTGATCGAAGACAACCGGATCGAAGCGTTCCGGCGCGGCTGGGCAGTCGCCGACAAGGACAGCGGATGGGGGAACACCTACCGAAACAACCGCATACGCGGGCAGATGATAGTGGCCAACCAGGGCTTTTCCAAGGAAATCGAAATCTGCTACAACGTGATCGAGGGCGGCGTGGGAGTGGGCCTGCAGCCCGGCTGGGTGAAGAATGTCTGGATCCACCACAACACGATTCGCGGCATGGTGGGCCTGCTGTGGGGCGGGGTGAGCACCCCGCCCGGCGACCGTCTGGCGAACGACCCGGCCTACAGGAAAGCCGACAGCGACGCGAGTCGGCGCGTGATCAAGGCAGCAAAACCCCAGGCTGCGTGGATTAACTTCTATCGAAACATCCTGGTCCCCTCAGACGATGACAATCGCTACCGCTTCATCATGGCGAACCTGAGCCGACCCGGCGTCTTTGCGGACAAATTCCGATACGTCAACTGGGACGACAATCTCATCGACTCGCGCAGCGTGACCTGTATCTCGTGGCGAAAAAAGCGGCCATGGTCGTTGATGACCAAGGCCGGTTTCGACACCAGGAGCATATTCACGAAGGTGAAACTGAACGCCGACCACGAGCTTGCTCCCGGCAGCATCTACCTCGGAAAGTACGGGCATCAGCTCCCGTCGAAATCCGAACGGTGACCATTGCCGACAGCGCGGGGCCGGCCGGTCAGGGAACGATGACCTTCAGCACCTTCAGCGGGGCATTCGTCTGCGGGGTAGTATTTTTCCAGCCGAAGGTGTCGTCACTGGTGAGTCGCCATCGGCCATCGAAGAACCCCCCGGCCAGCACGCTTGTCCTGGGCCTGCGATACGACGAGCCGCCGCGAGGCGCCAGCCCGACGCGGTTCTGGCGGAAGACCAGGTAGTCCGGAAGCATCGGGTAGCTCGTCCCGTTTCCGATCTTGAAGTAGTTGACAGTCCTCGTCGCATTGTCGGCGCTCCACCTCCTGACCAGGACGTTGTTGAGCGCCATCCACGTGTTGCCGGAGTAGATCAGCACGTAGCGGTCGGGGTTCAGCGGGTTGGGGTAGATCATCGCCAACGCGACGTCGTCGTAGTCGTAGACCCGCTCGCCGACGATCACCTTGTGGCCGGCCAGACGCACCGGCAGCTTCGCGTTGATCCGCTTGATGACGGCGTTGGTGGTGTCGTTGCCCCAGAGGATCAGATTCCGGTCGCGAATGTCCTCGTCTGTGACCTCCGTGTCGATCTTGACCGGGTGATCGACCGAACGGAAGCCGCTCGTTTCCGACCGCCAGAACCGTCTCTCGCTGGCCATCATGTCGCGCAGCCGGGCGGTCTAGGCGACGCCGCCGAGCGTCCCGATGACATGAACCGCCGGCTGGATCCAGCCGTCCATTACCGGGCCTGACAGGCCGTGCTTCTTGACCAGGCCTCCCCTGCTACCCGCAACCGAAGCCCACTTGCCGCCCCGTTTGGCGAAAACCAGTCGGTTGTCACTGACCTTCATCTCCCCCAGCGGTATGTCGTTGATCTCGACGGTCACCGGCCCGGAGGCGTCGATGAGCTTATCGAGCGTCTCCAGCGTGAACCGCTCGACGTTCCGCGCCTCGACCTCGATTCGGTTGCCCTCCAGCACGTCGACGCGCATCCGAGCGAAGTGGTTCTGACGCTCCAGCGCGTCGACCTGAACCCAGTAGAACCGGTTGTATCGCAGCGAATTGGTGCTGACGTAGACGCGCTTCGGGTACGGATTCAGTGACTGCTTCGTCAGCCACTTGGCGACTTCGGCCCGGGTCCACCTGGTCTCACTGTGGCCGGCCTCGGGTTCGACGCGAATGATCTTTGCGGGCGCGCCGATCTTCTCCAGCAGCGCCCCCATCAGCAGCGGATTGGTGTGGTCCCCGTCGAAGCCGGTCACCAGGGCCGCCGGCAACGAATAAAGGTTTTCGGCCTGGAGGTAGGCGTTCATCTGCTCGCGCCCTGGTGCAAAACACGGTAGATTGCGGCTGTTGATAAAACCGTCCGGAAGGCTGTTGATGGCGATACCGACTATCGCGCTGAACAGGTGCGGATAGTGCATCCCGATTGTCACCGAGGTGTAGCCGTCCTTGGAACCACCGGATTTATAGATGCGCGACGGATCGATACTGAAAAGTTTCTGCAGCGCCGCGATGGCCTCGAGCGTCTCGGCCTCGTGGAGGTCGTTACCGTAGTGACATTCGCCACGATCGCTGATGATGGCGGAAAAGAAATTGATGGTCGCCGAATGGCGAACCCACGACGGCTTCATCTGGCCGCCGGACCAGCCACCCGAAGAACTGTTTTCAATCCGGAGCTTATACCGCTTGCCCGGATCGTAGCGGACAGGGATCGTCACCCTCATTGCCAGCAGCCGGCCGTCGAGCGGAGAACGATATGCCACCAACGTCGAACCCGCATGCTTGATGTAGGGGTTCCGCCCCGCCTCCAGCGCCGGAACGACGATGTCCAACTCGTCCATCAACGCCTTGACTCTGCGCGGGAGGCCCGTCTTGCCCAGTCGCGCCAGCGTCGCCTTCGACAGAAACGGCCGGCCGTTGGCCGCCTCCCACGCCTTCGGGTTCAGATAGTTCCTCAGGCTGGCGAGCAGGTACTCCGCGGTCGGCAGGTAGAGCTTCACCGTCGCGTCGGACGATTCCCGCAATTTCGCGATGCGCCCGGCGTGATCGGCCAGTTTCGCCTGCGCCTCCATTGCGAGTTTTTCGGGCAAGTTCGTCGCCGTCGCCTGCTGCGCCAGGCCGGTGGCACATGCCGCCAGGAGCGCCGCCACAACAATAGCCGCGTATCTTCTCATCGTGATCCGCCTTGCTTTACGAAGTTCTTGTTGAAGAAGTAGTACGGTCCCCTGGCGAGCTTCCATTCGGCGTCGAAGAAACCGCCCTCGATGACGGCATTATCAAGCCCTTTATTCGCCCGTCCCTTCTTGGCCAGACCCTTGCCGTTGCGGCGGAAGATAATCCAGTCGCCGAGCATGGGGAATCCGTGGCCGGGCAGGTTCGCGGGAAACGCCGCCTTGGCGAACCTCTTATCGGTCAGGAAATACCCCTCGTGGATCGCCGCCGTCACGATCACGACCTTCCGCGCCGGCGCCAGAGGGTTGGGGTAGACCATCATCAGCCCCTGGTTGTCATAGCGGAACGTTCGCTTGCCGGAGATGATCGCGCCGCCGGTAAGGCGGATGGGCAGCCTGGGATTGATTTTCGCGATGATGCTGTTGCTGCGCTCGTCGCCGAAGAGGATCAGGTTCGCCCGCGCCATATCGGCAGACGTAATCTCGGCGTCGGTCTTGATCGGAACGGGCGACAGGTCGATAGGCGTCGTCCGACCACTGTTCTGGATCGCCTGGAGAGTATCGGTAGCGAGCCTCCGCAGCTTTGCGTCGCCCGCACCGGGGACCAGGATGTACGGTTCGCGGAAGGCGTCGATGATGGTGTCGGTCATCTCGGCCGACTTCGCCGGCTCGCCGGTGGAAGCCCTGCCGAGTTTCCACTTCTCGCCATCCAGTCGAAAGCTCAACTCGTCGGAGGGAGTCACCTTCAGCAGCTGGTGCTCGATGTCAACATTCAGTGACTTCCGCCCCTCGGTAAGGGCCTTCAGGCCAGTGAGGGTAAAGCCCGTGAACCCGGCGCCGCGGACCTTCAGCCGACCGTCGCCGGTCAGCCGCGCCTCAAGCCGACAGAAGCGATTGACCTCACTGAGGGCGTCGATGCGGACCCAGCGGTTCCGCGAATGCTTCAGCGTGTTGGTGGCAATAACGACCCGTCTCGGTCGTCGCTGTATCCGGTGGTCCAACAACCAGACGATCTGCTTTCGCACGACCTCGTCGGGCAACGGCTGGTCCTTCACGCTTGGGGCCAACAGCAGCTTCAGTTTGACGGGGGCGTGCTTGTCCATCTCATGATACAACTGCATTTCGCGGCGACCATTTCCGGCGATGGTCAGCCACGTCGGAGTGCCCAGCAGGTTATCGGCCCACAGGATTGGCATCTCCCGCAGCCGCAGGGGGAAGGCGTATTGAAGCTGGTACTGATGCCAGTGACCGAGCCAGGTGGCGCGATAGGCGTCGGTGCGAATGTCAGCGGCGCCGATGGTCACGGCGGCGAAGAGGTCCGGCTGGTGGTACGCCAGGGAAAGCGTGCCGTACTGGAGCTTCTTGGCGCCATAGCCGTTACCGGCAAAACCCTGTGTCGCGCCGAGCAGATACACCCGGTCCGGGTCGATCGGGTGGCTCTTCATGACGTGCCGGATGACCTGGAGGTTGTCGCGCTCCCCAAAAGGCGACCACTGACCGCCGCCGCGCCCGAACGGAGGCAGGCGCAGCACGGCGAAGGTCGCCTTGTCGAGATCGTAGTAGCCGATCTTGCCGACGTCGAGCTCCAGGCCGACCGCGACCGGCGAGGCGTCGACGATCAACGGGAACTTCCCGTCGGAGCCCCTCGGCACGAACAGGCCATAGCGCAGGACAACACCGTCGTTATCGGCCGGGAGCGTCAGAACCTCGGCGGCTCCGAGGGCGGTCGCGGCCGTCACCGCCAGCAGCATGCTCGCGATGAGACCTCCACGATGGAAGATTTTCACGTCGAAGGTCATCCGGCTGCCCTGGTCTTTCGGTAACTTCATCGCTTCTCCATCTCTGATCGGCGCATCGTTTCTCTATTCCCGTGTATTGTATTGCTTCATCGTCCAACCTCGCCGCGATACGCCTTTGGAGCGATCCTGGCTGCCTGGAGCCAGGTCCGCCAGGCCTCCGTGTCGTAGCCGAGGTCCAGGTCCGTCAGGGCCGCCAGTTCGTCGTGGGCGCTTCGCGCCAGGAAGCCCCGGATATCGTCGAGGCAGTCCAGCAGTGTCTCGTATCCCCGGCGGGATCCACATCGCGCCCGGGCGCGTCCTATGCACAAGTGCAGGTATGCGTAGCGGTCGTCTCGCCGACTGTTCAGTCCCAGCGCGGTCTTGCGCGGGTCCGTGCCCCTCCGAAGCGGACCACCGCGCAGGCCGTCTTTATCGGTCAGGATCGCCAGCGCTTCCAGACACGCCGGTTCCCCCAGCCGCTCGGCCGCGTAGCAGACACTGAAGATATAACTGAACATCGGTCCGGCGTGTTCGGTCTCCGCCTCGATCTTCGAGGCGATTCTCGTCATGAAAGGGATGATCCGTTTGTCGCCCAGTCGCGCCAGGGTGTTGATCAGGTATGTTGGATCAGGAGCGAAGCCGTGGTCCGGAAGCGGGTGAGCCAAACTTTTCGTCGTCAACCGCGTCAGACCCGCCAGCTCTTTTGGGGCAAGCAGGCGATCGAGTTCATGCAGCAGTATCTCCGAGGCGCTTGTGTCGCCCAGATAACACAGCGCCCTGGCCAACTCGACCTTGCCATGCCCATCGGTCTTCGGGAGAGCGGCTTTCAAGAGTGGGATTGCCGCCTCCGGACGGACGAGGATCTGGACCTGGCCGTCAAGCTCCAGCTTCCCCTTGGCAAGTTGATCGATACGCCGAAGCAGATCTTCGTCACTCATTGGAGGCAGCGCGTTGTCTTTGACTCCTTCGCTTGCCTCGAGATCGGCTTTCGACAGCACACCCAGCTCGATCAATTCCTTCTGCAGGGCCTTAACATCGAGCCGCGAGAACGATCCGCCGTTTCGTACAGATTGAACTGCGGCAAGACCCGCCGCTCCGCCCATGGCCATCATGTCGGCCTGCATTCGCGCCAGGGCAAAGGCGTCGTGGCTGATCGAATAGGCCTTGCCGACGACCAGTATATTGTCGAGATCAACTGGACAAATCGCCCGATACGGAATCTGCACCGTGTAGGTTTTCAACCGTTCCCATTCCACGTACCCACTGAAAGAAAGGTCGCTGTCGGCAATGCCCTTGATGTCGAAATTCGATCGGCAGATCAGCAGCAGGTCCTCGTACTTCCGCCCGGCCAGGATGTCGGCGACGGTGACATGGTAACCGCCGCGTATGTGGCGAGTTTCGCGCAACGTGAGATAGTATTGCGGGGCGGTGGCCTTATTCCGCGCCTTCTTGAACCGACGACCGGCAATGATCGCCCGCGTCATGTCGGTCGGATCACGCGGATCGACGACATATGCGAAATGCCTCATCGCCTCGGGATTGGTCCCTGCGTACTGGGCAAAGGAGTACCACAGCGTCATTGCATCGCGCCTGGTCCCGTAGGTCATGTCGCTACCGGCGCGGGCTGCGATATCGCCGTCACCCGTCGCGTCAATGACACGCCTGGCTCTGATCACCGCAAGCCCTTGCGGGGTCGCGATTACGATACCGGCAACGGTCCGCCCCTCGACGACCGCCCCCACGGCAGGGCAGTGAGTCAGCAGACGGGCCCCGGAATTCAACAACATACTCAACAGCCCCATAGACTTGGGCATGTGTGTCCGTCGCATCGCTTCGAGAGCTTCCGAGTCGAGTCGCTTGAAGAACCCTGTATCCCTGCGCCCGTACCAGTATTCCGACACGCCGCCGATGGTGTGTGTGCCGCCGAGGTCTCCGTATTTCTCGACAACGATCGTATCTACCCCCCGCTCTGCGGCAACAATCGCCGCAGGCGCGCCGCTTGTTCCCGCTCCGACGACAAGCAGTTCGCAGCTCGCGACTACGGGCAGTCGTGTCCCGTCAATTGCGATAGCGTCATCCGTGCGGTATATGGGGCTCAGTTCGGTGAAGGTGGCCTCGGCTTTGGCGAGCTGTTCCGACGGAGGCGGCGCACAGGAAAGCCGCACCGCTCCGGCCCCTTCAAGCCGTCCCTTGCCCAACTCGTCCCATGGCGCGGAGGCTATCACATCGGCAAGCGACGGGCCACACAGGGGCTCAACGAGAGTGGCCGCCATGGCGTCGTCAACATCCACGGCGGGGCTACAGACCAGCAGATTATCGATCTCCTCGGGCCTGCAGGCGTCCAGAGACAGTCTCCCCCCGGGCGAGCGACTCACGATCCGCCTCGTCGGGTCCGCCAGCAGTACATCGCCGCCTCGCACGAAAGCAGCGTCCTTCAGGACGCCGGACCGGTCGAGTTCGACCGCCGCCATAATCGCAAGACGCCTGGCGGCCAGGTTGCGGACTGATCCGTCGAACGCACCGCCGGATATGGCCAGACGCAGGCGAAACTCGGCAAAGTCGCCGTGCATCAGCACGTAGCCGTCCACGAGTTCGCTCACTGTCTCGACGGTCAAGGCACGCTGTCGGGGCGGGTTCTCGCACAGCATGCTGTACCGCACAACATGGCCCCTGCCCGCGAACTTCCTCTGGACCGTTTCGGCCCCCGCCATGGTGGCCAGGTGAGCGTCCGGCGTGCAATCGACGATCGTCCCCGCCTCGATTGCAACCAACCCGCCCTTGCATGCGAAGATGACAGCCGTCACACTCCGACCCGCTGTCTGGACACCGC
>JAJRYB010000110.1 GCA_024275995.1 Planctomycetota bacterium
AAAAAAAATAGACAGTTCAATTGAAACCGGCGACCTTGGCGCCGTCCGTTCGGCATTTGCCGACCTGCAGCGGAAGCTCGGCGGCGTTGACGGGCAAAAACTGCAAGGGCGCATGAAAATGCTCTGGCGGGAGCATTCGATGCTCCTGACCAATGACGCGATTGAAGGGAAGGAAGCGAAGGATCTCAAAACTGCCAGGCGTGTGGCAGGCGTGATGAATGAACACCTGGTCGCGATGAAGTCGAAGCTCGGCCTGAAGCCCGGTCACAGCCCCCCGATGAAGTCTGTGATCAACCCGAAATTCCGACAGCAGCTTGCGAAAGCCGTCGAGGCATATCTAGCTATACAGCAGGCACTGGCCGGGGACAAGCCGAAGCAGGCAGTTGATGCCGCGACGAAAATGGTTGAAGCAGTAGCTGCCGTGGACATGAAGCTCCTGGAGGGCGAGGATCACACCGCCTGGATGAAGAGTTCCGGGGAATTGAGGAAGATTCTGTCCGGGCTGGTTCGCGCCAGGGGAATCGAGCCTGTCCGCAGGGAGTTTGCCCTGCTTTCGGAGGAGATGGCGGTGGCGGCGAAGCGATTCGGCATTACCGGCCTCTCCCTGTACAAGTTCAAGTGTCCGATGGCCTTCGACAGCCGGGGTGCGACCTGGCTCCAGGCAGACAAGGAAACGAGGAATCCGTATTTCGGCAGCGTAATGCCCCAGTGTGGAGAAGTGATCCAGATCCTCCCTGGCGTCAAGGAAAAGGGGGCTTCCGATGAATAACGAGTCTCCCTTCGAGCAGACCCCCGAGCAACGATCGCTGATCGGAAAGCTCATCCGGTTTTGCGTGACCAACAAACTCGTAGTCGGCCTGTTCGTTTTCGCCGTGATTGTGGTGGGAATCCTGGTCGCCCCCTTTGACTGGAATTTGGGCGATATCACCCGCTACCCGGTTCCCACCGATGCGATTCCCGATATCGGAGAGAACCAGCAGATCGTCTTCACCGAGTGGATGGGCAGGTCTCCCCAGGACGTGGAAGACCAGATCACCTACCCGATGACCGTCTCGCTGCTGGGGATACCAGGCGTCAAGACAATCCGCAGCTACTCGTTCTTCGGCTTCTCCACGGTCTATGTCATTTTCAAAGAGGACGTGGAGTTCTACTGGTCCCGAACGCGGGTGCTTGAGAAGCTCAACAGCCTGCCGGCAGGGACGCTGCCGCCAGGGGTCCAGCCTGTGCTGGGTCCGGACGCGACGGCCTTGGGACAGATATACTGGTACACGCTCGAGGGGCGCGATCCTGACGGGAACCCTGCCGGGGGGTGGGATCTCGAAGAACTCCGCACCATCCAGGACTGGTATGTGCGGTACTGGCTGCTGTCGGCGGACGGGGTTTCCGAAGTGGCCTCCATTGGCGGGTACGTTCGCGAATACCAGGTCGACGTGGACCCGGACGCCATGCGCGCGTACGGCGTTACGTTGACCGACGTATTCAAGGCGGTCAAGGCATCCAATATCGACGTGGGCGCCAAGACGCTCGAATTGAACCGGACGGAATATTTCATTCGCGGGATAGGCTTTATCGAAAAGCCCTCCGATATCGAAAACAGCGTCGTCAAGGTCCATGAGAATGTGCCGATCCTGGTCAGCCATGTCGCCAAGGTGACTCTCGGACCGGCGATGCGCCGAGGCGCACTGGACAAGGGCGGCGCCCAGGCGGTCGGCGGCGTGGTTGTGGCCCGTTACGGCGACAACCCGCTGAAGGTGATCCAGAACGTCAAGAAGAAGATTGAAAAGACCAGCGAGGCGCTGCCGGCAAAGGCGGTGATCGATTTTTCGAAGGTTACGCGAGACGAGGTCGACCGTTTTGCGAAGGGGCGGGGTTTCAAGGGCTTCAATGGGGCTGAAATCAATCAGAAAGCCTGGCTGGGATATCTGCGATCGACCCCGCGAATTGACTTGTCGGCCGCGCCGATCGGTCAGGCCGATCGATTTGCGAGGGACAATGGCTTCGAAGCCTTCAAGGGGCGGGAAGTCAACCGGGTTGCCTGGATGAAGCACCTGCGCTCTACGCCACGATCCGAGTGGCCGGCATGGGTATCCCTGCAGGACGAGTGGCCGGAATGGGTAACTCTCAGCAAGGTGACCGTCGTTCCTTTCTATGACCGAACCGGACTGATCTACGAGACACTGGGCACGCTCGACGACGCCATATCGCAGGAAATTCTAATCACGATCATCGTGATTATCGTGATGGTGATGCACCTGCGCAGCGGCTTCATTATCAGTTATACGCTTCCCCTGGCCGTGCTCCTGGCCTTCATCGGAATGAAGTTTTTCGGCGTGGACGCGAACATCGTTGCGCTGTCCGGTATCGCCATCGCCATTGGTACGATCGTGGACATGGGAATTGTGGTCTGTGAGAACACCCTGCGCCATCTGCAACAGGCGCCGCCCGAGGAGCCTCGTGTGGCCGTCGTTCATCGGGCCGCCAGCGAGGTCGGGGGAGCCGTTCTGACGGCAGTGCTGACGACGGTTATCAGTTTCCTTCCGGTATTCACAATGATCGGGGCAGAGGGAAAACTGTTCAAACCTCTTGCCTACACCAAGACGTTCGCTCTGTTCGCCTCGATTATCATTGCATTGACCGTGGTCCCTCCGACTGCATACATGCTGTTCTGCGGAAAAATTTCGAGTAAGAGGTTCCGCCAGCTCCTGTTTGGACTTATCGGAGCCATAGGCCTGGCGCTGGTAGTCTACGGCCTGTCTCGATGGTCTTTCCTGATTACCACGTCCGGCCTGACCGTGATTCTTCTTTCCTCTCACAGTATTCTGAAGGATTGGATCCCCCGGCGGGTGGAACGCTTCATGCCATGGCTGGCAAACGGAATCGTAGTGGTCCTGGTGGGCGTTCTGCTGACGCAATACTGGGAACCGCTGGGTCCGCAACGCGGATTGCTCAGAAATCTCGTGTTCGTCGGCGTGCTGATCGGCGGATTGCTGGGTTTCTTTCACCTCTTCAGGTACGTTTATTCTCCCATTCTTCGTTGGTGTCTGAGGCACAAGCTGTTGTTCCTTTCGATACCCACGCTGACGGTTTTTCTTGGCGTCACGGCCTGGCTGGGTGTCGGCATCTTCGCCGGGCCATTCCTCCGGGCCGATCGTAATGTCTTCTCCGGACCGGAGGAAATCGTTCGCCTGGTCCAGGCGGGTGTGCTGGAGCGGCAGGGCAAGCATGTCCTCTGGACCGAGAGCGTCCTGGGCAAAAAACCCGACGAGGTCGCAACGGTGATGGAGACACTGGGAGTCGAGCGGAAAGAGAAGGTGCTGGAAAACTATAACCAGGTCAGGCAGTGGTTCACGCTGAGAAACGAAAAGTGGGTCGATGAGACGAAGCCCCGTGATAAGTGGATTTCCAATCGGGGGTTCGGGACCAAAATCAAGTGGACAATCGCCAGGAGCTGGGACGGTTTCGGCAAGGAGTTCATGCCTCCGCTGGATGAAGGGTCTTACCTGTTCATGCCGACGACGATGGTTCACGCCTCGATCGGAGAAGCGCTGGATATCCTCGCCAAGCAGGACATGGCGCTCCAGGCGATTCCCGAGATCGATTCGGTGGTGGGTAAGCTAGGCCGGGCCGAGACGCCCCTGGACCCCGCGCCGATCTCGATGATCGAAACCGTCATCAATTACAAGCCCCAGTATGTTACGGACAAGGCGGGACGCCGCGTTAATTTCAGGTATGAACCTGACGGCACACGCGTATTCAGCGATGAGCAGGGCCGACCCGTCCCGGCCACTGACGGGAAACCCTACCGCGTGGCGGGGCGTTTCCCGCGTGATGACGCCGGCAGGCTGATCCCCGACTCCAGTGGGCAACCCTTCAGATTGTGGCGTCCTGCGCTGGACCCGGCGATTAATCCCGAACGCGAGAAGTGGGACGGCATCAAGACGCCGAACGATATTTGGGACGAGATCGTCAAGGCGGCAAAGATTCCCGGATCGACCTCGGCGCCCAAGCTCCAGCCGATCGCCGCGCGAATCGTCATGCTGCAAAGCGGAATGCGCGCCCCGATGGGCGTGAAAGTTTATGGCCCGTCCCTTGAGGCGATCGAGAAGGTGGGCCTCCAGATCGAACGCTTCCTGAAGGAAGTCCCCAGCGTCGAGGCGTCGGCGGTGGTAGCCGACCGGATCGTCGGAAAACCATACCTGGAGATCGTTCCGGACAGGGTTGCGATAGCGCGCTACGGCGTGCCTATCCGTGCGTTTCAGGACGTGGTCGAAATCGCCATCGGAGGTCGAAAGGTCACTACGACCATTGAAGGTCGTGAACGCTTCCCGGTCCGGGTTCGTTATCAACGGGAGCTTCGCGACGATGTCGAGAAACTGGCCAGGATTCTCGTACCGGGTAAGGGCGGATCGCAAATTCCAATCGCCCAGTTGGCGGAGATTCGCTACATTCGAGGACCGCAGGTCATCAAGAGCGAAGACACCTTCCTGGTCGGATACGTCGTGTTCGACAAGAAGCCCGGATACGCGGAGGTAGACGTCGTCGAGGAATGCCAGCGGTACCTGCAGGCCAAGATCGATAGCGGCGAGCTGACCATGCCGCGTGGAGTCAGCTACAACTTCGCCGGTAGCTACGAAAACCAGCTTCGGGCCCAGAAGACGCTGTCCATCGTTCTGCCCGTCGCCTTGTTCGTGATCTTCATGATCATCTACTTCCAGTTCAAGTCCATCTCCACTACGCTCCTGGTGTTTTCGGGTATTTTCGTAGCCTGGGCGGGCGGGTTCCTTCTGATCTGGTGCTACGGCCAGCCGTGGTTCCTGGACTTCTCCGTATTCGGCGTCCATATGCGGGAGTTGTTCCAGGTCCACACGATCAACCTTTCAGTGGCGGTCTGGGTTGGGTTCCTGGCGCTGTTCGGTATCGCGTCGGACAATGGCGTGATCCAGTCGACGTATCTGGACCAGGTGTTCAGGGATAGCAAGCCCGATTCTATTGAAACGATCCGCGAGGCCACCGTCTCGGCCGCTCATCGAAGGGTTCGCCCGTGCCTGATGACCTCCGCGACAACGATTCTCGCCTTGATTCCGATCCTGACGTCCATCGGCCGGGGGTCCGACGTCATGGTCCCGATGGCGATACCGTCATTCGGCGGGATGCTTGTCGTGCTGATCAGCATCTTCGTGGTTCCCGTACTCTACTGCGCGATCAAGGAGTTCTCGTTTAAGCGCTGAACGATTGGGATGACGTATTGGCGGGACACCCAGGTCCCTGCAAACAGGGGCCGACAACTCCACGGATACGCCGTGTCCCTAACAGAATGACCCGTGGGCGCGACGGAAGCGGTCATTCACCGCCGAAAGATAAGAAACTGTCGCGTACCGGCGTCGCGGGGGAGAGCGAAAATATCGGATTCGGCGATAGTGAGGCTGAACTTACCAGCCTCGCGCCGGGCGGTGGGTAATTCCTGCTGAATCGCTTCGGGTGTTTTGTAGAAGACGATCTTTCCGCCCGGTCCTTTCGTGAGCAGGTTTCGGCAGTCGCGCAGGAGTTTGCCCGCCGTTCCGACCGCACGCAGCAAAACCACGTCGTAGCGATTCGCGTGCTCGTCCAGCCGGCCTGCCTCGCGCGCCTGGCGCGCAAGAACGGAGCAGTTGTTCAGCCCCAGAACTGCGATCTCATGCTCGATAAACGCAGCCTTTCTCTTTCGCGGTTCCATGCCGGTGATTCGCAATTTCGAGTTCGCCCATGCCAGCGGGAACATCGGAAAACCCGCGCCGCACCCCACGTCGGCGACGGTCAGCCCGTCGGTGAGCAGTTCGGGCAGAACCCGGCCGACGGAGAGGCTGTCGGCTACGTGCAGCAGCCAGAAGTCGTCGGCGTCCGAAAGGGCGGTGAGGTTCGTCTTTTCACCTGCCGCCTGCAAGTCATCGTAAAGTCGCCGCAACTCCTCCAGCGAGTCCAGCCGCCCGCGCGGCAGGCTGCAATCGACGAGGAATTTTCTGATGATGATATCGTCGGCGATCATGATTCTATCATAAAACAGCTTTCAACGCAGAGAACGCGGAGAACGCAGAGGACAGCAAAAGATGATTTTCAAAAATACTTTTTTCCTCTGTGACCTCTGTGGCAAAAGTTCTTTTTGTTATTGTTTCTTGAGCTTCTCGATGCGTTCGGTCCATCCGATTGGCCTGGGTATCTCGAAGACGCTGGATTCGAGCTTCTCGTCGGTGCGCGTTTTGCTAAACGTGACGGTGATGAGTTTCCTGTTGTTATCGAGTGAGCGAATCCTCGCCGGCAGGTGCGTTTTACGATCGATCCACATCTCCATCCTGCGGAAGCTTATCTCCTTTCGGAACCGGCGGCGTGTGAGGAGTTTCAGGTAGTCGGTGTTCTTCGGGTCGCTCGCGACAGGCGGGCGGGTGGCGATCTCGAAGTGCCTCACCACGCCGGCGACCTTCTGCCCGAACGGAAGGGGGAACGGGCCTTTTCCGAGTTCCATCGGCTTGGCGCGCCGACCTTTCGGGACGACCTGGAACCGGATGATCTGCTTGATCTTGTGCTTGGCGACGCTCAGCCACTGCCCGTCGAAGGCGTAATCGACGCGGGATCGCGTCTTGCGCCGGCCGTTGGCGCTGAGCGTTTCAAAATGTACGCGGAACTTCCCTGCCCGATCGTCCGTCTGGTTCAGGAAAGCGATCCATCCGCTGCGCCGCTCCGTGGTGGCGGTCATGCGGTCGAGCACCTCGTAATCGATATCGGACTTGATGGTGGAATATTTTTTACCGGCGTCCTCGAGTGCCTGGAGGATTTTGAGTGAGGCCGGATCCGCCGCCGGAGCGCTGGTTGTCGCCGGCTGCGTTGTCGGTGCGGTTTCGCCTTGCGGTGAGTGTGGACCATCGGCCCCCTTGCAAGCGGGTTCTGTCGCAAGCAGCGGTCCGGTGAGTATCGCAATCTGGCAGGCGGTAAAAAGATATTTCATCGTGTTACTCCGTCTGAGTGGATGAGCGTTCGCGCCGCTTGCGGTATCGATCCGCTACCAGGCGGGCGACACCTAATACAATCGCCACGGCGAGCAATGCGACCGGAGAAATCCAGCCGTATTTTCTGCCCAGCGCGTACGTAATCGCCGCCAGCGCGGCGTAGCGGATGAATCGCCCGGCGAAGTTGGCCGCGGCGAATGGAAGTCGCGGGTAACGGTACACCGTCGCAAGCATCCTCACCACGTCGATGGGGATGGGCAGTATGTTGAAGATCAGGACGATCGAGAACGGTCCTCGCGCGAACCATAGTGCCGCCTTTTTGTAGAGGCGCGTGTGGCGGATTTTCGCCACGTGACGGTGGCGGAGCATCCATGTGAACAGGTGGTAGTCGTTCAGGTTCGCGACGGTGGACGCCAGGCCACCTATAGCGGCGACGACGAGTGAAGTCGTCCATATGTCCTCTCCAATCGCGACGTTTTGCATGGAAAGAGCCGCGACGACGGCGTTGGCCGGCAGTGGAAGGAACGTGCAGCACAGGGAAATGTAGATCGCGAATCCAAGAAGCTTGATCCCGTCCGGCGCGTCGCTGAAGGCCGCGATGAAGCCCTCCCATCGCTGCGAGAGCGACATGTCGGACCGCCACCACGTTTCCACCTGCCAGTCGTGCCCCGCTACGAGGATCGCCAGCGGAATGCCCGCCGCCAGCAGCCCCAGCGTGTAGAAAGCGAACCAATGCCTCACCGTAACGTCGTCGGGCAGAAGTTGCTCGATATTCTCCGGGGGGAGAGTTTCAGTCAATTATTCGCCCGTCCTTCATATGAACGACGCGGTCGGCGCGACCGGCCGCCTCTGCGGAGTGTGTTATCATCACGATAGTCTGGTTCTCACGGAGGTTGATCTTGCGGAACAAATCCAGCAGCGCATCGGCGTTGTCCGAATCCAGGTTGCCGGTCGGTTCGTCTGCAAGGACGATAGCGGGCCGGTGCGCAAGCGCCCGAACTACCGCGACCCGCTGCTGCTCGCCGATGGACATCTGTCCGGGCCTGCGATGCATTACGTGGGAAATGCCCATCGCCTCGAAAAGTTCTCGCGCACGGCCGTCCGCACGCAGGCCGCGAACCTTCAGCGAGACCTCCACGTTGTGTGCGGCGCTCAGGACGCCCAGCAGGTTGAACCGCTGGAAGATGAACCCGATCTGCGTTCGGCGAATCGCGTTACGCGCATTTTCGCTCGGCGCTACGGGCGAACCGTTCATTACTATCCGCCCCGCATCGCAGGGCGTCATCAGTCCGATCACGTGCAGCAGCGTGCTTTTCCCACAGCCGCTCGGTCCCATAACCGCGAGGAACTCGCCACGGCGCACGGACAGGTCCAACCCCCGCAGCACGTGCACGCGGGCGGCGCGGCGGCCGAAGGATTTGTGCAGCCGGTCGGCTTGCAGTATGTAATCGTCGCCGGTCATGTCATCTCATTCGAGCGAAAGCGCCTCGGCCATGTCCACCCGCGTCGCTCGCCAGGCGGGGTATAACCCGCTGAGAATCGACCCGGTGGCAGCGGCGCCCAGGGCGATTGCGATCCATTCCCACGTAATTGTCACCGTCAGCAGCGGTTTGAACGTTTCTATCGCCCAGGTGGCGGCGAAGCTCATTCCCACGCCGCCCGCGGCGCCGAGGGCTGCGAGAATCGCCGATTCCTGCAGGACCTGCCGGAGGATGAATTCGTTGGAAGCGCCGCACGATCGCAGGATCGCGATTTCCCGCGTGCGCTGAAGCACCGTCATGTAAAGCGTCGTCATGATGAACAGGAACGCGATCACCAGCGCGATGGCGTTTACTATGTCCACGTAAGTGAACATGACCCCGATTTTGGACATCAGCATCTGCCGGTAATGCTCCAGCGGGACTACTTCCTGTCGGATCGTCGCCTTGATGTCGGCCGCGGCGTCGGAAGGCGCCACGCCGTCGCGGAGTTTCACGAACAGGAGCGTGCTGCGGGCGATGTTCCCGTCGTCGAAGAGGAACTGCGCAGCCCTTCGCGGAAGGAAGACCCGGGACATGGCCCCGGTGGGCACTATCCCCACGATCTTCCACTTATGCCCGGCAACCGTGACGGTATCGTTCAGGCGATACTTGCCCGCCCTGGCGAGTCGCGAGTCTATCACCAGTTCCAGCCCGCTCCTTCCAGGCTTCGCGAGCTGCTCTTGAGACGGGTCGAATATTTTCCCGGAATCCTTCGACAGTTCGTTTTCGAGCCAGGCGGCGAATTTTCCGTGCGGATCGAACAGTCGTCCTTCAGCGAGCCTGCCGCCCGCCGTCAGCGCGTCGAAATCGGCGGGGTCCACGCCGGAGGCTAACTGGTCCTGCCCGCCCAGCCTCACCGGGTATAGAAAGACCGGAACCACCCGCTGGACTATTTTCGCGTGTTCGGCGCGTATCATCCCGGCGTACCGGTCGGAGAGAATAGCCCCGCTGGATGTGATGGCGCCGTCGCCGAGTCCGCGCGGATAAACGATCAGGTCGGCATCGACGGATTCCCACCTGTCGGCGACCTCGTTGAAGCTGCCCCGGGATAGCCCGCTCAGCGTTACGAGCATGCAGATTCCGATAGCGATTCCGAACACGCTCAGCGCGCTTCGGAGCTTGTGCTGCAATATGTTCGCCAGCGGCAGGTAGACCATTTTTCCGTATTCCCGGAACAGGCCGGGCATTTTATCGTAACGCGGGCGAGGCCGGTATCGAAAAGACCTTTTACCCGGAAGATGCTCAGGAGATGCCCAGGAGCGGACTCAACTCGTCGAGGCTTTCGATAACGAAGTTCGCCTGGTCCGCCCATCCGGGTCGCTCGTGCGCAGCGAGCAACACGCTGACGGCGCCCGCGGCGTTGGCCGCAGTGATATCGTAGTGGAAATCGCCCACGCACGCCGTTTTTCGGGGGTCGATTCCCAGCCTCGCACACGCGCGAATAATACCGTCCGGCTGTGGTTTTATCGGTCCGCTCTCGCGCGAGAAGGTAAGGTCGAACCGCAGCTCGGCGAATCGCTCCAGCACGATTCGCATCGCCTCCAGCGTGTTTCGCGTGAGCAGGGCGGTTTTCAGTCCGGCGCGCGAAACCGCCCGCACCGCCTGGGCGGCGCCCGGCAGCAGCCTGGCGAGACGCGCCGAGGCGATTTCCCAGCCGAGCAGACGTTCCCGTGCAAGGCTCGCCTCCGTTTCCGGCATGTCGTCAATGGCTTCGAGAATTCCACGCGACGGGTCTATGCCCAACTCGCGCCGAATCTTCGCGAAGTCCAGCAGAGGCTCGATGAGCGTGCCGTCCATATCGAAAATGACGCCTTCATATCGCATCGGGTTTTCGGAACTCCCGTGGCGGCTGACAGTTCTACATTAGTGAGCGAATTCATCCGCGACGCGGCGGGCACGGATCAGTAGAATTGGTCTTCATCATGAGAGCAAGCCGATTGTTATTGCGAATTTTACCGATGGCGACCTTGCTTGCGCTGCTTTGCGGCGAGCAGACCGTTACCGCCGCATGGTGGTCGCTCGACTGGCAGTACCGCAGGGGGGTAACTATTCCCGCCGCCAAGCCGACGGGTCTGCCCGGTGAGGACGTCGCCGTCGTAACAATGCCGACCGCGGGGCTTATCGCCCCCGGTGGAAGGGACTTGCGGGTCGTCTCGTCGCGTGGCAGCCAAATGCCGTTGAAGGTGCTCATGAACGGGCCGGGTGATTTCATCCGGCTGGCGTTTGCGGTGCAAAGGGGCGTCAGGAAGTATTACGTCTATTTTGGAAATCCCAAGGCCGCTCCCGCCAGGGAGCTTGATATCCGGCGCGGGGTGCTGCTGAGCACGTGGGAATATCCAGGCGGGGGGATCAGAACGCTCCAACAGGTCCGCGCGATCGCCGGTCGGACCAAAAAGTTCCTCGGAAGGGACTTTCGTCCCGACGTGTTCCTCGGGCATAACCCGTTCGGTCCGCAGGATCGGCTGGTGAATATTTTCACTGGCTGGCTTATCTGCCGCCAGGCCGGTACGTATACGTTCGCCATCTCCAGCAAGGACGCATCGTTCCTTCTGGTGAACGATAAACTTATCGTGAGCAACGGCGGGTGGCATCCGCCGCAGAGAGACACTCGCCGGCGTGGGCAGGTTCGCCTCAAGGCCGGACTGCACAAACTGACGTTCTACCACGTATCCCTCGGCGGCGATCCGGTTGCCGTCGCCGCATGGAAAGAACCGTCCTCCCGCCGCATCTGGAAGATACCGTCCTCGGCGTTCGCGCCCGTATCCGTCGGTAAACCGGGTCCGCTCGAACAATACGCCAAGGCGATAACGGTGGACTTCATCCCGGAGCACCTCGGCGAGGCGTTCATGATGAATCGCTACTACCAGCGGTACGCCTTCAAGGCGCTGACAGTCGCGAAAATAACGGGTAACATTTCCTGGAAGTGGGACTTCGGCGACGGGCAGTCATCCACGAACCGCAACGCGATTCACGTGTACCTTCTGCCCGGCGAGTACACGGTGACGCTCACCGCCAAAACTTTCGCCGGCCGGCTCACACGGACCAACAGGATATTCGTCTCCCGCCAGTGGGACCGGACCACGGAGAACCGCCTGGACGGTCTGAAGGAAATCGCAGGTGTCGTGCGGGACTACGATTTCCGCACGCTTTCCCCCGCAGCTACGGCGCAGGCAGTGTTGCTGCTGGACCGTACGCGAAGCTACGGCGACCTGATTCGCGCGGGTGACGGGCTGATTTCCCACGCCAAGGCGCCGCCACGATCGCTTCGAGAGGCAATGGGTCCTTACGCCGACGCGCTGGTTGCCGGCGGGAAGGCGGAAGATGCCGTCGCCGCTCTCGTCAAGGCCGCCTCGATGGTCCGCGCCCCGGCGGTGTCAGCGGAACTGCTGGTAAAGGCGGGGGATATGTCGCTCATCGAGCTGGGCGACGCGGACGGGGCGATGGGACTTTTCCAGTCCGTGATAAAGAAATATGGGCTTCTCACCACAGCCGGCGCGATTCGCCAGGCACGTATCGGTATCGGGGACGTCTGGCGGCTTCGCGGCGATGCGGAGAAGGCACGCGGGTTCTACGCAGCCGCCAAGACCGGAAACCTGAAAGGAAAGAGCGCCGCGATAGTGCGCGGAGACTTCGCAAGGCACGTCGAGGAATATCTTCGCAAGCGGCAGGTGAGCTGGGCCGGACAGAAGTTGGCCGAGTGGGAAAAAACGCTGCCGCTGGACAAGCTGGAAGGGTATACGTCGCTACTTCGCGCGAGGCTTTACCTGGAGCGCAGGCGGTACTCAGCCGCCGTCAACGAGGCGGAAACGCTCGTTCGCGTCAATCCCGCGTCCAATTACGCCGCTCAGCTTCTCATGCTGGCGGCGGATGCGTATGGCCGCCTTGGTAAAAAGCCCGCAGCAGCAACCGCGCTGAAACGAGTCGTAAAGGACTATCCCGAATCCCCCCTCGCTGCCGACGCCGCCGGACGCCTGAAAAAACTCTCCGATTAGCGGGTAATGGTAGGGCGTGCAACTTTGTTGCACGCGAGAAAACAGGGTGGCGTCCCTCTTTGAAAAAAAAAGATACAACCCCTTGCAAGTGCAAGAGGTTGCAATCGATGACCCCACGGGGACTCGAACCCCGGTTGCCGGGATGAAAACCCGGTGTCCTAGGCCTCTAGACGATGGGGCCGACTTTTCCATCCACCCGCCTCAAAAGGCGGGCAAACATGGTAACCGATTCTGTTTTCGCGTCAACTGTGTAATGCGTCCGGGGAGATCGCGGAGGGTAAAAAAACCGCATTCCGCAATCCACAATCAAAATGAGGGAGCTGGGACTCGAACCCAGAACCTACGCCTTAAAAGGGCGTTGCTCTGCCAATTGAGCTACTCCCCCGCGCTGAGCAATATAACACATGGCCTGCTATCGTGAAACGCTCAGTCCTCCTCGATCTCCTTGACCTTCGCATCGAGCATCTCGTTGACCTTCCCCTCATAGGTCTTGGTGAGTGCCTGGATTTCGTCTTTGCCCTTCTTTGCCTCGTCTTCGGTGAGCAGCGATTCTTTCTGCTGCTTGTCGGCTTCCTTGTTCCCGTCGCGTCGCGAGTTGCGAATTGTCACCCGGCATGCCTCGGCCATCTTCTTCAACTGCGTGACGATCTGTCCCCTGCGATCCGTCGACAGTGCCGGCACGGAAAGGCGAATCACGTGACCGTCCGAGTTCGGCGTAATCCCGAGGTCGCTCGCCTGTATCGCCTTCTCTATGTCTTTCAGCGTGCCCGGGTCGAATGGCTTGATGACGATCAGCGTAGCTTCCGGCGTCGAAATGCTGGCGAGTTGACGCAAGTCGGTAGGCGAACCGAAATAATCCACCTTGATGTGGTCCACCAGTCCAACCGACGCGCGTCCGGTGCGAATTCCCCGAAACTCGTTGCGCAGATACTCGACGGCGGACTCCATCATTTCTTCGACATCGAGAAGAATATCATCCATTGACATGGCGTATCCCTAATCGCAGACCAGTGTTCCGATCTTCTCGCCGCAAATTGCCCTGGCAAGGTTGCCCGACTTGAACAATTGCAGCACCCTGATCGCCAGGGAATTGTCCTGGCAGAGAGAAATCGCCGTCAGGTCCATTACTCCGAGTTGATCGGCAAGGACCTTCTGGTAGGTTAACTCGTCGTATTTTTTGGCGTGCGGGTTAATTACCGGGTCCGAGTCGAACACGCCATCGACCTTGGTGGCCTTGACCAGCAATTCCGCGTCTATTTCGCTCGCTCGCAGCGCCGCGGCAGTATCCGTGGTGAAGAAGGGGTTGCCGGTTCCGGCAGCGAAAATCACCACGCGCCCCAACTCGAGATGTCGTATCGCCCGCTCGCGGACGAACGGTTCGCAGACGGATGCCATCGGAAAAGCGCTCATCGCGCGTGCGGAGATTCCGGCATTTTCCAGGGCGTCCCGAAGGGCGATGGCGTTGATCGCCGTCGCCAGCATGCCCATGTAGTCCGCCGTTGTCCTCGCCACGTGCGCGCCTGCGATGTCGCGGCCACGGATAATGTTGCCTCCGCCCACGACCAGCGCCATTTGCACCCGCATGTCAATGACCGGGCGGAATTCGTCCACGATCTCGTCGATCGCCGTACCTTCGATGCAGTACTCCCCGGCCGAGCAGAAACTCTCGCCCGAAATTTTCACGAGTACCCGTTTGTACTTTGGTTTGTTGGACATTGTAATTTCAGGCGTCTTCGCCGACGGCGTACCGCGCGAACGCCGTTACGTTCACGCCGCCAAGGATGTCTTTCACCTTTTTCTTGTCGTCCTTCACGAAGGGCTGTTCGATCAGCGCGTTGGCTGCGAGGAACTTGTTGATCTTTCCGGCGACTATCTTCTCGGCGATTTCCGCGGGCTTTCCGGAATCGATCGCCTGCTGTTTTGCGATTTCGGTTTCCCTGGAAACGACCTCGGCCGGGATGTCCTCGGGCGTTATGCCCATCGGGTCCGAGAAGGCGATGTGCATGCACAGGTCATTGATCGCCTGGGCGTCCAATTCCCCGTCCAAACCGACGATTACGCCCACTTTCCCGTTGTGATGGAGATACATGCCGAGCTGCGGCGCGCTGATCTTGACGCCGCGGGCATAGCCTATGTTCTCGCCGATCTTCGCGAGCGTTTCCTGCAGGCGCGTCGTCATCGCGTCGCTCACCGGAACGTCGCCGTCCGAGGCGTCCATCGCCATGGCGGTAAGGTCCGCGACCATGGTTTTGAACTCGTCGTTGCGGGCGCAGAAATCGGTCTCGCACCTGATCTCGATCATAACCGCGCCGTTACCGTCGTCACTCCGGGCGATACCGATCAGGCCCTCGCTGGTGGCGCGTCCCGCTTTTTTCTCCGCCGTCGCCAAACCCTTCAGACGCAGCGCGTCCTGGGCGGCGTCGACGTCGCCACCGGATTCTTCCAATGCCTTTTTGCAGTCCATCATGCCCAGGCCTGTCGCATCTCTCAGCGTCTTGACCATTGCGGCAGTAATCTCAGCCATGATTCTTTCCTGTGTTTGAAATGTTCAAGTATTTCGGCGTGAATATCCGTTGCGTCCCGACTGGGCGCTCATGCCTGCTTGGGTTCTTCGTCCGCCGGTTGCGGAGGTTCGGATTGCGGTGGCGCCGCAACGGCGACCTCGCCGGTCGTCGCGGCTTCGGCGGGTACCTCCTCCGCAGGAGCATCGTCGGCACGGGCGGTCGGCGCGCGCTTGCTGCGACGCTGGAGTTCGGACCCCTGCGAAGCATCCTGGGGCTGCTCCGCCCGGCCTCTCATGCCTTCTTCAATGGCCTCGACCATCTGGCGAACCACGATCTCGATCGCGCGCATCGCATCGTCGTTTCCGGGGATCGGGATGTCCACTACGTCTGGATTGCAATCCGTATCCAGGAGGCAGATCACCGGGATTTCCATCTTGTTCGCTTCGCGAACGGCGATCTTCTCGCGTTTTACGTCGATCACGACCATCGCGCCGGGGTACTTCTCCATTTTCCGGATGCCGCCGAGGTTGCGACGTATCTTGCGCATCTCGCGGCGAAGCGAGGCGCCTTCCTTTTTTGAGTAGGCGTCCAGCAGCCCGTCCACCTCCATCTGTTCGAGCTGTTCAAGCCGGCCGATGCGCTTGCGGATCTCGCGGAAGTTCGTCAGCGTGCCTCCAAGCCAGCGATTGTTCACCCAGTGCATTCCGACATTTTCGGCGTGCTCGGCAACCGATTTGCGGGCCTGACGCTTGGTCCCGACGAACAGGACGTCCTTGCCCGCGGAAACGGTCCGGGTGATGAATTTCTTCGCCAGCAGGAGACCTTTGACGGTTTCCTTGATGTTGATGATGTGGATGAGGTTCCGTTTGCCGTAGATGTACGGCTTCATCTTCGGATTCCATCGACTGGCGCGATGCCCGAAGTGAATCCCCGAATCGATCAGGTCTTTTACCAACTGCTTCGACAAGTGTGCACCTCCACCGTGCGTCCGGGATTTAAGAGCCTATCCGAATAACCCCGCGGCTCCGTGCGGTTATTCAGACAGACTCTAGTGCATCCGGGAACGAGGTAGCAGACTCTTAACGAGTGATGCTGAATGCAACGCGACAATAATCCGGCGGTGAGACACAATCTCCCGCCACGCCGCGTAAAGCGAGGTAACGTAACCCCGCAGTCGCATCCGGTCAAGGGATTTATGAAGATTTTGCGTCTAGGTTGCGGTTTTCGCCGCTGCCTGTGCGCGGGGCACGTTTCCTACGATCATGTCCGCCAGTCCAACCGGAAGCAGCAGGAAGAATCCCAGGAACAGCAGGGTGCCGCGAATGTCCGTCAGGATGGCGACGCTGACATCGGCTACAGTGCATTTGGCACCCTGGAACAGGAGAATGTATTGCGGTACGACGCGGCTGGTCCATAACCCCAGTATACCCAGCACGATAAATACCGATGCGCCCACGGCGATTCCGCGAGATGCCGATCCCTTGCGTACCAGAAAATTAATAATGCACAGGACGGCTGACAGGAGCAGGGAAGCAAAACCGGCAAGCATCGAAATACCGAATACCTGGGCGGATACGCTGTTGTCCTCCAATATTTTGAAGGGCATCAGCAGGAACATTGTTCCGTTTTCCCTGGGAAGCAGCGGCAGGAGCAGGCAGACGATGAACAACAATCCACCGGCGATACCGAAAAGCCCCAGGACGGAGCTTTTGGGACGATACGCCCGCCCGCGCGCTGCGATGATGAGCATCGCCACCGAGATCAAAGTCAGCAGTATAAGGACGGTGGCCCAGTCGTGCCCGAACAGATTGAGCATTTGGTAGTACCTGCGAAGCATTTGCTGTCCCGCCTCGTCGGTGAGCATTACGCCGAGAGGCGCCAGCCAGATGAGCGTGAGGATCGGACCGCGGATGTAGCCGCCCGCGATGAGGGCGAAAATAATAGCGGCCGCACCGGCTGCGAGCGGCCAGACCAACTGTACCGTCATGAAAGTCGGATAGCTCGAAAGGTTCTCCGACGTGAGCGTCTGGATGTTCGTGAATACCGGCTTGACGCTGTTTCCATCCTGCACCAATACCGGGCAGAAGAATCCAATCACAAGGATAACGCCCAGAAAGATTATTCGCCGTCGGCGTTTGGATCGTTCGATGCCGGGCGCCATGGCGCCTTTTTCGGGGATGTCGCAAATTGCAGGAGCGGCAGCAGGAGCGAAGGGAGTTGTTTTTGGTCTGACTTCATCGGGCGCGTTTTCGTTTTCCATTTACGGGCTCCTTGTAGTTATTCGGATAGGCTCCTATTCCCCGCCGGAGTTGATATCGACCTGCATAAGGCACGAGTTCTGACGGCGCCTCGTTAAATTCGCCGGCGGGCGCGACATGATGGGCACATCATGTCCGGCGTCGCCCGCGCATGCAAGAATCTATTTCCCGGAAGTGGTGCGGAATTGTCCGTCCGAAGTTGCATCGACGGGCAGATAGTATTCGGTCAGGACTGAAATTGTAATTCGCGCAGGTTCAGGCTCGGCGTGCGCTTGGAAAGGTGCAGAATCTCCACGCCGACTACCTGATTATTCTCGTTAAAATCCAGCACTACGCCGGGAGAGACTTCCTGCGAATCGACGATCTTCGAATCGTCCAGTCTCAGATACAGCGCGTCCGCTTTTTCATCTACCAACAGTTTCATAGCTTGTTCCTCATTGCCCGATCAAAATAGATCGTAACGACCCGAATTGGACTGGCCGCCTTATTCAGTATAACGCGCAGAACGCGATTTTCATGCTCCTGTATTCGTCCGAGCCTGTGCTCCAGTTCCGGATCTTCCCGGTCGGCCTCGACTTTCTCGGGACTGGACAATACCCGTTGGACCCAGGCAGAGGAAATTTCTCGCTCGCCAATCACCGTTCTTGCATGATCAGATAATTTGTAGTTCATTGTTTACATTCCGCGCGTCATCACGCCGCATGTAGTGTCTCCAGATGTTCGAGAATGTGT